>JBDTJJ010000416.1:0-2523 GCA_039935895.1 Bacteroidia bacterium
GGACAATAATTAAGGTGTTAATATAATCGCCAGGAGACTGAATAATTTTATTAATTACAGGCAATAAATAGGCGGCAGTTTTACCGGTGCCGGTTTGTGCGCAAGCAATTAAATCTTTATTATCTAAAATTAAAGGAATGGCTTGTTCTTGTATGGGTGTTGCTTTATCGAAACCCATGTAGGTTAGGCCTTCGGTAAGTTCGGGTTGAAAATTAAATTCGTTAAAAGTCACGGTTATAAAATAAAATTAGTTAGTTGTAAAGAACGTAAAAATAAATTAAGTGGTGCTAAAATTTATATTTTGGAGGCTATTTCATTAAAATGAGGCAAACAATTCTGAACATGAGGTTAAAATGTATTGTTTAATCAGAAAAAATTGATACCATTGAAAAAAATAAATTCAATGATGAAAAAACTTTTATCCACCATAGTTGCCATTGGTCTTTTTAGTACGGCTCAATCGCAAAACGCATCTAAATATTGGAATACCGTAGCCGAAAAAGAAATTGCGGTTGATGGCATCCGACAAATCATACCACAAAAATACCTTACAGTTTCTTTAAATAGCAACGAGCTTAAAAAAGCTTTATTTGCAGCACCAAACGAAAGGACAGTTTCAATTAAAAATTCAACTACTGTTATTGAACTTCCTTTGCCTGACGGTACATTTCAAAGATTTAGTGTTGTAGAGGCACCTATTATGGCAAATGGTTTAGCAAGCAAATATCCATACATAAAAACATTTAGCGTGCACGGCGTTGATGATGCTTATGCTTCGGGTAAATTAGATTGGAATGATTTTGGTTTTCATGGTATGATTAGAACTCCAAAAGGAGATTTTTTTATCGATCCCTACACCAATAAAGATGTAACAAATTACATTACCTATTATACAGCCGATTACGTTAGAGATATCAATTTGCGTATTCCGGAAGCTGAATTTGATGCAACTAAATTAAGAAAAACAAAAACTGCAAATAGAACAACTAGCACTCAAATTTGTATTGGAGATACTTTGCGTGTTTATCGTTTAGTTGTTGCTTGTACGGGCGAGTATGCAGTAGCTGCAACGGGTTTTGCTAGTCCTACCATTGCACAAACATTATCAAGAGTAGTAACTTCTGTTAACCGTGTGGATGGTGTTTATGAAAGCGAGTTAGATTACCGCATGGTTTTAATTGATAACGAAACTACTTGCTTATTTACAAATGCAACTACTGATCCTTTTACAGGAAATAACAATGCAAATGTTTTAATTGGCGAAAGTCAATCAGTTATTGATGGGTTAATTGCCGATAGCGATTACGATATGGGACATACATTTAGCACCGGCGGTGGCGGCTTATCAGATTTAGGGGTTGTTTGCCAAAGTGGAAGCAAAGCAAGTAGTATTACAGGAGATCCTAGTCCAGTTGGAGATTCTTACGATATTG
Organism: Bacteroidia bacterium; assembly: GCA_039935895.1. GTDB lineage: Bacteria > Bacteroidota > Bacteroidia > B-17B0 > Aurantibacillaceae > PALSA-968. The sequence continues at coordinate 1,434 of JBDTJJ010000416.1, forward strand.
ATTATGTAGCACACGAAATGGGGCATGAAGTTGGTGCAAACCATACTTTTAATTCAGTTGTAAGTAATTGCGGTGGCGGTAACCGCTGGGGGCCAACATCGGTAGAACCGGGCAGTGGTATCACTATTATGGCTTACGCCGGTATTTGTGGCAGTGATGATTTATCCGCTCACAGTATTCCTTATTTTAGTACCGCCAGCTTTGATGAAATTATTAGCTATACCCAAACTGATTTAGGAAATGATTGTCCTTTACATTTTTCAACAGGCAACCATGCACCGGTAGTTACAGGTTCTACAACTTATACCATTCCAGTTAAAACACCTTTTACCTTAACGGGTTCTGCAACTGATGCTGATGGAGATAGCTTAACTTTTTCATGGGAAGAATTTGATATTGGTGCATCTGGTGGCACTTGGAATTCGGGTAATAAACCATTTTTCCGTCCTTTTGCACCCACAACATCTCGTAGCCGTAGCTTTCCTAAATTAAGCACCGTATTAAGTGGCACAGCAAACGTACTTGGCGAAGTTTTACCCGCAACAGCGCAAACATTAAAATTCCGTTTAACAGCGCGTGATAATAAAATGGGCGGTGGCGGAGTTTGTTACGCATCATCACAAGTGGTAGTAGCAAGTGCCGGACCATTTACAGTATCTTATCCAAACGTAACAGGTATTACTTGGGCATCAGGAAGCACACAAACTATTACCTGGAATGTAAACAACACTAATATTGCGCCGGTTAGTTGCGATTCGGTATTGGTTTCTATTTCTTATGATGGAGGTACCACATTTTCAACTTTAGTTGGTTCAACTCCAAACACAGGTAGCGTAACTGTAATGGTGCCAACTATTACTGGCACGGTAACTACTTGTAGGGTAAAAGTAACTGCAATAAGAAATATTTTTTATGATATAAATGATAAAAATTTTACCATATCAGGTATTACAGGTATTGATACTTACGCTGCTAATAGCGCGTTTATGCAACTAATGCCAAATCCGGCAAGCAACCAATTAACTATTAATGTTAGTGGTTTAAGCAAAGATCAAAAAAGTAATTTAGTAATGTATGACATACTTGGAAG
>JBDTJJ010000417.1:0-9678 GCA_039935895.1 Bacteroidia bacterium
AGCCGTTAGATACGACTATCAATGAAAAAATATTTCAGAACCATATATCCATTAGTAAAGATGGCAAAACTATTTATTTTTCGAGCGAGCATAAAGATGGTTTAGGCGGACTAGATATTTATAAGCTGGAAAAGCAGGCAGATGGCACGTGGACCAAAGCAACCAATTTAGGTAATGTTATCAATACGGATGAAAATGACGGTAGTCCGTTTATTAGCGAAGACGGTAAAACTTTATATTTCTCATCAAAAGGCCACAATGGTTTTGGTGGTTACGATATATTTAAAAGCACATTTAACGGCACAAGCTGGAGCGAGCCAGAAAACATGGGCATACCTTTTAACAGTGCCGGCGATGATATTTATATGACCATAAATAAAGCAGAAACAGGAGGTTATTTATCATCATCAAGAGCAGGTGGTTATGGCGATGAAGATATTTACGAAATTACGTATCTGCGCCCGCCATTTGAAAATTACCAACCAGATTCTTTAGGAAGAGTAGCTTTTACTGCCCCAGATACAGCTTATGTAAATGAAAATGTAACGTTTACAGCAAAATCTACAAAAATTCCTTTAGCAGATTTTAAAAAAATTAATTGGGCTGTTGGAGATTCTGTTTTAGACAGCACATTAACTACAAGTGCAAATTATACATTTAATAAACCAGGTACATATAAAGTAAAAGTAGAAGCTAAAAATGCTAATGGCGATTTTTATGGTTTTGAAAAAAACATAGTTATTATAGATAAGCCTACTAATATGGCAACCAATACATTTGGCTTAGAGCCATTGTATTTTGAGTTTAATAAAGCTAATATAGATGAAGCTGGCTTACAGGCATTAGAGCGTAATGTAAAAACATTGAATGCGCATCCAGATGCAACTATTGAAATTAGTGCTTATTGCGATTCGAGAGGTTCGGCAGCTTATAATCAGGCATTATCCGAACGACGTGCAAAAGCCGTTATTAAAGAACTTAAAAAACAAGGCTTTGATATTAAACGTGTAAAACAAGTTGATTGGTTTGGCGAAAAAGATCCGGTAAATAAATGTACCGATGCTGTGCCTTGTACCGAAGATGAATATAAGCTAAACCGCCGTGCAGAGTTTAGGTTGATTAAGTAAATAGAATTTTTTGTAGTGGTGCCGATACGGAAAAATCACATTTTTATTAAATAATAGACAAATATTCAAGCATAAATTACAATAAATATGAGTAGTTTTGAGTTAGTAATCTGTGATATATTTTATTTATGAAAGGACTTTCAATTCTTATTACAGGTGGGACAGGATCTCTAGGTAAGCAACTGGTGAAATCAATTTTAGCTAAGTATGGTAATGTTAAACGGTTAGTTATTTTATCTAGAGATGAGCAAAAGCAATATCAAATGGCTCAAGAGTTTCCTGAAAGTAAATACCCGTTTATTCGTTTTTTTATTGGTGATGTAAGGGATTATGATAGACTTTTACGTGCTTTTGAAGGGATAGATTATGTTATCCATGCCGCTGCTATGAAGCATGTGCCAATTGCAGAGTATAACCCTATGGAATGTGTAAAAACAAATGTTTTGGGGGCAGAAAATGTAATTAATGCCTGTATTACTGCCGGTGTTAAAAAAGTAGTTGCTTTATCTACCGATAAGGCTGCCGCGCCTATTAATCTATACGGGGCTACAAAATTATGTTCAGATAAGCTTTTTGTTGCAGCCAATAATATAAAGGGTAGTCATGATATTAAATTTTCAGTGGTACGTTATGGAAACGTTATGGGTTCTAATGGATCTGTAATGCCATTTTTTTTATCGAAAGCTAAAGAAGGTATTTTACCTATTACTGATGAAAGAATGACACGTTTTAATATAACCTTAGAAGAAGGTGCTAACTTAGTTTTATATGCACTTGATAATGCCTGGGGTGGTGAAATATTTGTCCCTAAAATACCTTCTTTTAAAGTTACTGATTTAGCTAAAGCAGTTGATCCGAAATGTAAACAGAAAATTGTTGGAATAAGACCAGGAGAAAAAATACATGAGGAAATGATAACCGAATCTGATTCTTATACTACGTATGATATTGGTAAATATTATGCTATTTTACCGCAAGTTCCTAGTTGGGAAATTGAAAAATATGCAAAAACTTTTAAAGCCAAAAAAGTAAAAGAAGGTTTTCATTATACTTCCGGGCAGAATACGGAGTGGCTTGGTGTAGAAGAATTAAAGAAAATGATTAAACCTTATCTTGATAAAACTAAAACCAATTAATGATAATGAATACTACACAAGAAAAATTTTGGCAAGGAGATTTTGGGAAAAATTACACTAATCGAAACTCATTTTCAAATGAAGAATGGGATATTATTTATAAAGAGGGTTGGGGTAAAACAAAAATTGAAATAAATAATTTAGCTTTTGGAGATTTAGCTAAAACCAGTAAAATATTAGAAGTTGGCTGCAACACTGGAATGCAATTAAATGGTTTTCAGCGCATGGGGTTTACAAATATTTATGGGGTAGAACTACAACCCTATGCAGTTGAACAGGCAAAACAATACACACAAAATATTAATATTATTTGCGGATCGGGCTTTGATTTACCTTTTAAAAATAATTATTTTGATTTAGTATGCACTAATGGAGTTCTGATACATATTTCTCCTTCAGACTTACCTAAAATTATGGGCGAAATGTATAGATGTTCTAAAAAATATATTTGTGGCTTTGAGTATTATGCAGAAAAAACAACCGAAATAAATTATAGAGGACATGATAATTATCTTTGGAAAGCAGACTATGCTACTTTATTTATGGCACAATTTCCAGATTTAAAATTAGTGAAAAAAGATATATACCCATATATAGAAAATCCCGCTAATATAGACTGTATGTATCTTTTAGAGAAAAAATAACCTTATCTATTACTGTTGATATAAGCCCTTATATGCTAAGAAACTACAAGTGTCTTTCTACAACAATTTTCTCAAAAGATGAGTACACTTTACTCCCTATCAGAGATGAAGATAAGTATGCTATTATGCAATGGCGTAATGAGCAATTAGATGTTTTGCGACAAATAGAACCTCTTACTAAAGAAAAACAAGAGTGGTATTTTGAGAACATAGTTAATAAATTATTTGAAGAAAAAAAACCTTCCCAATTATTATTTAGTTTTTTGGAAAACGATGTTTTAATTGGTTACGGTGGTTTAGTGCACATTGACTGGGAAAGTAGAAATGCTGAAATATCTTTTTTATTATCTAGTGAACATAATAAAAATGAAATTGCTTTTAAAAAAGAGTGGGATGTTTTTTTAAGTCTGACAACAGAAATAGCTTTTACCGAATTGATTTTTCATAAAATATATACCTATGCTTATAACATCAGAGATTATTATTTTGAAGTGATGTATAAGCAAGACTTTGTAAAAGAAGCACAACTTAGAGAACATATTTTAATAAAAAATAAATTAGAAGACGTACTTATACTTTCAAAAATAAAACTTTAATGGAACTCGGTTTACTTGTTAGCGGCAATTTAGGATTGATAGTTTTAATGGATATGTTAAAAAACAAGCACAAAGTGTTATATGTGTTTACCGATTTTAATTCAGTAGAGATTAGTAACGCTTGTGATAACAATAATATAGCATGTTTTAAAGGTAATCCGAGAAATAATAGAGCGGCCGATTTTTTAAGTAAAGTAAACTCTCCTCAATTACTTCTTTCAGTAAATTATTTATTTATTGTAGAACAAGATATTATTTCTAAAACTACTGAATTTGCTGTTAATATACATGGCGCTTTATTACCAACTTATAGAGGGAGAACACCCCATATTTGGGCTATTATAAATAACGAAAAACAAACAGGCATAACGGCTCATTTAATAACTGCGGGTTGTGATGAAGGAGATATTTTGTATCAAGAAGTTCTTCCAATAAATGAAAGCGAAACAGGTAACGATTTATTAAAAAAATTTAATGCAAGGTATCCTATTATAGTAGAAAAAATTATATCAATTATCGAAAACGGAAATGTAGAATTGAAGAAACAGGATAATTTTAAAGCTACTTATTTTGAAAAACGAACACCGTCAGACGGCTTAATTAACTGGAATTGGCAAAAAGAGCGAATTAAAAATTGGGTGCGTGCGCAAGCTAATCCGTATCCAGGGTCATTTACATTTTATAATGGAGAGAAAATCATCATACATAAAATTGAATTTTCTGAATTAGGATTTCATCAAAATGATAAAAACGGAAAAATTATTTCTGTATCAGATGATTTAATTGTGAAAACCTCTAACGGAGCTGTAAAAATTGTTGATTTTGAAATAGAGAAAAATTTATATTTTAAACTTGGAGATATATTAGATGAAAGACATTAAAATTGATTGGTTTACAATAGGTAATAACCAAAAGCCCTTTATTATTGCTGAAATGAGTGGCAATCATAATCAATCAATAGACAGAGCATTTGCTATTGTAGATGCTGCTGCCGCTGCGGGCGCACACGCTATTAAGTTGCAAACATACACAGCAGATACTATAACAATGAAAGGAGTTTATACCATTAAAGATGAAAATTCTTTATGGAATGGTCAAGAATTACATGATTTGTATAAGCAAGCCTACACGCCTTGGGAATGGCATAAACCTATTTTTGATAGAGCCAAAGAAAAAGGCCTTATAGCATTTAGCTCTCCTTTTGATGAGAGTGCTGTTGATTTTTTAGAGTCGTTAAACGTACCTGCTTATAAAATTGCCTCGTTCGAAAACACGCATCATCCTTTGCTTAAAAAAGTTGCAGCTACCGGTAAACCTGTTATTGTATCTACTGGTGTAAGCACTCTGCAAGATATTGAAGAAAGTGTAGCTGTATTAAAAAAAGCAGGTTGCAATGATATTATATTATTAAAATGTACCAGCACCTACCCAGCAACACCAGAAAACACTAATTTAGTAACCATACCTGATATGCGTACAAAATATAATTGTATGATTGGCTTATCAGACCATACCATTGGCATTGGAGTTTCGGTGGCGGCAGTTACTTTAGGTGCAAGGGTAATAGAAAAACATTTTACTTTAAGTAGAGCAGATGGCGGTGTTGATAGTACTTTCTCTTTGGAACCGGAAGAACTAAAATCTTTAGTAGTAGAAACTGAACGTGCTTTTTTGGCTTTAGGAAAAGTACAATATGGGATACAGGCCGCTGAAGAAAAAAGTTTGTTTTTTAAACGTTCTATCTATATTTCTAAAGACATAAAAAAGGGCGAAGTTTTTAGCGTAGATAATTTAAAAATAATACGCCCAGGAGATGGTTTGGCACCGAAGTATTATGAAGATACGCTTGGGCGTATTTCTAAAATGGATTTAAAAAAAGGTACTCCTTTAAAATCAGAAAATATTCTTTAACTTAATCGAATGAAAACCTTAGCTATTATTACAGCACGCGGTGGAAGTAAACGAATTCCAAGAAAAAACATTAAACCTTTTTTAGGTAAACCCATTATTCAGTATTCCATTGAAGCTGCACTTCAGTCAAATTGTTTCGATGAGGTAATGGTATCAACCGATGATAAAGAAATTGCAGAATTATCGGTAAAGAATGGTGCTGTCGTTCCTTTTATGCGAAGCGAAAAAACTTCAAATGATTTTGCTACTACATCTGAAGTAATACTTGAGGTGCTTTCTAGCTATAAATTGAAAGGAATAGAATTTGAACATGCTTGTTGTATTTATCCAACAGCACCTTTTGTTACCTCTGAAAAACTAAACACAGTATTTAAAATGCTTAAAGAAAGTGATGCTAAATCTGTTATACCAGTTACTTCATTTAGTTTCCCAATACTCAGGTCTTGTAAAATTGAGAATAACAAATTATTAATGAACTGGCCCGAGCACACTAACACGCGGTCTCAGGATTTGCCACGGGCGTATCACGATAGTGGCCAGTTTTATTTTATAAGAGTAGATTCTTTTATGCTTGAAAAAAAAGTTTTTACGGATAATACATTAGGTTTTATTGTACCGGAAACAGAAGTCCAAGATATAGATAATGAAGAAGATTGGAAAATTGCTGAAATAAAATATTCTTTTCTTTTACAAAAAAAAGAAAACCATGTATAAGGCATTAGTAATTGGTTGTGGGAGCATAGGCGCGTTATATGATTTAAAGAATAACCATATTCTTACACACGCAAAAGCATATGCTACCAATAAGAAATTTAAACTTTGGGTATATGATACAGATAATTCTAAATCAAAATTAATTGCAAAAAAGTATAAAACAGAGCTACTTACTACCCTTGATGACGCATCTTTAAAAGGATTTGATTTTGTAAGTATATGCACCCCTACCGATAACCATTTTAAATTATTACAGCAACTTATAGCCTTACGTACAAAGCTTATTATTTGTGAAAAGCCAATAAGCTACAGTTTAGAAGAATTAAATTTTTTGAAAAAAAGTTATTTGGCAAATGATTCTAAAATAGTAATTAATTATATCAGACGTTTTCATCCAGCGTATAAACTTGTAAAAAAGCACATTAATTCAAAAATAAAAAACGAAAAACCAACACAGATAGTTATAAAATACAAACGCGGTTTTCTTAATAATACATCTCACGCATTTGATACAATTAATTACTTATTAGGTATATCTGTAAAACTTGGAAAACCTAAAGCCTGCATTCAAATATTTGATGCATTTTCTAACGACCCTACCTTAACCTGCAATACAATATATAACGGAATTAAAACAGCCGTTATAGGACTAACAGATGTGAACTACCCCTTATTTGAAATAGAAATATATTATCAAGATGAGAAAATTCTTATACTTAACTCGGGAAATGAAATAGCATATTATAATAAGTTAAATAGTTTGAAGCCTTCAAAAACTTGGAATAATGCTATTGAAAACTATATGAAATACGTAATAAAAGATGCTATTGATATTTATGAAAACAGAGGTAATGATAATTTCTTACATTCGTTAGAATTAAATAAAACTTTACTACAATTTATCAAATGAATAAGCTTGCAATAAAAGGAGGAACACCTATACGAACTAAATTATTTCCAGCGTATAATACCATTGGCGAAGAAGAAAAAAAAGCTGTTATGGCTGTTATGGATTCAGGAAATTTATCCCAATACTTAGGTGTTTGGGCGTCTGATTTTACAGGAGGTCCTATGGTCAATAAATTTGAAGATAATTGGGCTAAGGCTACAAATGCAAAATATGCAATTTCTATAAATTCAAATACATCAGGGCTTTATACAGCTATTGGAGCGCTGGGCATTCAGCCCGGAGACGAAGTAATTGTGTCTCCTTACACAATGTCGGCGTCTGCGGTCGCGCCATTGGTATATGGAGGAATTCCTGTTTTTGCTGATATTGACCCCGTAACTTTTTGTTTGGACCCAAAAAGTATTGAAGAACGAATTACACCCAGAACAAAGGCAATTATTATCGTTCACATTTTTGGACATCCTGCGGATATGGATGCAATTATGGCTATTGCAAAAAAAAATAATTTATTTGTGATCGAAGATTGTGCACAAATACCAATGGGTAAATACAAAGAAAAATATGTTGGTACAATTGGTAATATAGGGGTGTTTAGTTTAAATTACCATAAGCATATCCATACAGGTGAAGGTGGAGTAATAGTTACCAACGATGCTCAATTAGCAGAAAAATGCCAGTTAATAAGAAATCATGCCGAAAATGTGGTTGAAGCCAAGGGTGTAAAAGATATTACAAACATGATTGGTTACAATTATAGAATGACTGAAATTGAATGCGCTATTGGTATAGAGCAATTAAAAAAACTTCCAAATTTAATTGAACAACGGTTGCAAAATGTAAAGTTTTTAGATGAACATTTATCGAAATTTAAAGTGTTTGAAATTCAATCTCCTGTTGATAAAGGTTCACTTCATACTTACTATGTTTATCCTATAAAATTTAAAAAAGAAATAGCCGAAATAGATAGGAACACTTTTGTAAATGCTCTAAAAGCAGAATTACCAACAGCCATATTAAGAGAATCAGCTCCTTTAATAGGAATTGGATATGTAAAACCTTTGTATTTACAACCCATCTATCAACAAAAAGCTGCTTGGGCGTTTAATCCCTTATTGTATAAAGGAAATGCAAACTACGAAAAAGGTATTTGCCCGGTAGCAGAAAAAATGCATTTCGAAGAACTTTTTACACATGAATATATGCGACCAGGCATGTCCAGAGACGATATGCAGGATGTAGTAAATGCCTTTGAAAAAGTAGTTGAAAATATGCATGAACTGCGTAGCTAATGACAGAATATTTTAATGGTAATGGAATATTTGTTTTTAGTGATGCAGCTGGAGCTAAAGCTTGCCTTGCTTTAGCATATATGTTGAGTAAAGAAAATAAGATTAACTCTTTTAGGATATTTTCAAATAAACAGTATGAGTTTTATAATGATTGGAATTTAAAGATTGAAGTTGTTGACAATATGCCTGATTCAATATTTAGAGAGCAGGGTTTTTTATTTACCGGCACTTCACATCCTCAATTTTCCAATAGTTTTGAATTAGAAGCTATAAAACAAGCAAAGCAACAAAACCTGCACACGTTTTCTTTTGTAGATCATTGGGTTAATTTTACGCTGCGTTTTAAAAAAGAAGCAGAGTTTATTTATCCTGACAACATTATAGTAATAGACCAAATTGCTTACGCAAATGCCATTAAAGAAGGAATACCATCAATCAAACTTCAAATCTTTACAAATCCTTATTATACATATATAAAAAAATATTGGGTACCTAAATTTTCAAAAAACGAGTTATTTCAAAAACTTCATATCAGAGAAACTAACTGTAAAATTATTTTATATGCTCCTGACCCCATTTCACTTAGATTTAAAAATACCATTAATAGTTTCGATGAAAAATCTGCATTACACGATATTATTGATTCAATTAATTTTGAAAGTAATGTAATTCTACTAATAAAGCCGCATCCGCTTCAAATCGTAACATATTTATTTGAAGAAATAGAGAAACTAAAATTTTCAAAAAAGATTATTTTAGTAGAAGATATTGATAACCTTGAACTGATAAATATTGCGGATAAAATAATAGGTTTTTATTCAAATTTTTTAATTGAAGCCGCATGTTTAGAAAAGGATATTCTTAGATATTTTCCAGATCTAAATCCACCTGATTTAATTAACCACTTAAATGTTGGACGTAAAATAACGGATAAATCAAATTTAAAAATGGAGTTAAATAGATAAATCTACTTCAAAATAGGGCGTTGGTAATGCGTTTAAACTAACTTTAAATAAGCCTCTATTAGGAGAATTAATTCCTACCATATCGATTTTTTTTAGGTTCTTATCATAACACTTTCTTATGCTTTCAATAAGTAAAAAAGTTCCACAACCTGATTTACGATATTCAGGATGATTGGCTCCTGCAAAATAATAAGCAGCTTTAGTATCTTCAAGAAAAAGTGTTGCGCCCAATACTATATTGTCTCTATTTTTGCAAATCAAAATATTTCCTACCTTGCTATCAATTGCGGCTTTAGCAATATTTTTAAAATTTTTTATCTCTAATTCACTTCTTTTTAACCCTTGTCTTTCAAATGTAAGGTTTTCCAAATTATTTTATAACTCTA
>JBDTJJ010000418.1:0-2915 GCA_039935895.1 Bacteroidia bacterium
CTAAAATCGTACTGTATATTATGTTTTTTAAAATATAATTCAAAATCAGAAAAAGGTTGTATGCACCAGCCACCCGCACGATAACCCAATACTTCTTGCGGCCCTACAATTTCGGTTAATAGTTTTATTGAATCGGTAAATATCTGTGATTTTTCTTCTGCACTGAGAGATGAAAAACTATATTTTTTTGTATCAGACAAATCCCAATGATTATCTTTTTCTATATATTTTGCATCTAGCCAATGCGGATGTAGATGAGGGAAAATATAATGCCCATTATTTTTCATCTCAATTAATTGTTCGCTTATTTTTTTAAAATCTAACTGGGCTTCTTTATTATCAATTTCTTTTAGTCGTAGTAAATAAGTTGTGTCAACAAAAAAGATGGCATTTTTTATTTGATATGTTTCTAATATTTCTAAAATTTTGCTGGTTGGAAGCAATATACAATTTTTAGTAGATCCTGATTTTGAGCCTAAAAAAAGTTCGTAATCAAAAGTTAATAAAAGGTGTTTAGTATTATCCATGTTTTTCTAATTCTTGGTCAATAATATCTTTTGGAATATCTATACGTATAACTTTCAATTTAAGATTTACCAAGGTATCAAATAAAACGCATTTTAATTTATTGATATCCATTTTCCACAAAAAACCTTTTTCTAAAGTACCGCCAAAACGTTCTTTAAATTGTTGTATGCCATGTAATTTTGTACCAGTAACATCACTTAAGCGAGCACCTACAAAATCATAACGCTTTACATCTTTTTCCTTCAACATTTTAATGGTATTCCAATGCAAATAAGTAATTACACCATTTATTTCCATTTTTTCGGCAGAAGCACCGTATAAGTAAAACGCACTATACTTGGTAAAAGGCATGAATAAAGCACCTTGAGGAATATTGTTGTAATAAGCCACTCCACAAATGATATTATCTGGCATAGAATTATAAAAATTTTGAAAGTAAGATATATCCTGACAATACATGTTTGAACGCTGCATGGTTTGTTTATATAGAAGGTAGAAATCATCGATATATTTTCGTCCATACTTTAATTCAACGTTATTTTTTTCTGCATTTTTAATAACGTTCCTATGTTTGGTATGGAGTTTTTTAAATAGTTCGTCTTTTGTATATTCACTTAAATTTAATACATAAGTTCCAAACGGACTGCTTATTGCATCATCTGGTACGGTATTAAATATGGCAAAGTTTTCAGGTTGGCATATTCTGTTACATAATTTATTTTTTATAAAGTATTCGATTAAATTTTCTAAAAACAACTTTTCATCTTTTTCAAAAACCCGTTCAGCATTTTTATCTAATGGAGGATAAATTAATTGTACGTAATTAAGAAATTTATTTTTCCAAAGCTTGCAACAAATTGTGTTTTTGTTTTCATCAACAAAAATTATAATATTTTTTTTTTCACTTTGTTTTACAAATAAAGCATAAGATGAGTAATAGAAGTAAGGATAAGAATTTATATTAGTTAAAGTATCTCTATTTAAAATTTTCATAGATTACCGATAAGTGCTTAATAAGTTGGCTATTCTTATTATCTCAACTTCAGCAATGGAGGATTCACAAGAAATTTCAATTATTTTATCCGCATTTTGGTTAAAGTTTTCTAAATCTTCATTCTTCGAAATATGATCTGATAAAGAAAAGTAGGGTATGTAATTCTCGGTTAGGAAAGATTTAAATTTCTTTACATTATTTTCTATAAATAAAATGATTTTAAAATTTAAACCTGCTAAATGATTTACGGGAATTAACTCAATTAATGAATTATTTTTTATTCTTTCTTGAAATACGTCATATCTCATTTTTCTTAAAACCTCATTCGTTTTAAAATTAGCTATAACATAAGACGCCATTTTTAGCTGGAATTTACTCATGCTGGAAATAGATTTACTTTTAAGCGACAGCTTGCTAATAAATAGACCTGTAAGATTTTCTATTTTACTTTTTTTATATCCAACTATGCGAGATTTTAAAAAAAGTTTTGCGCTACTGTTTTGAAAAGAAAAGAAGGATGGTTTATTTATTATAAAATGGTTTGAAGCTAATTTCAAATTTTTAATATACGCCCCACCGGCAGCAGTTGTTGATTTTCCCGGGCCAAAGGAATAAATTATACCGTCTCCACTTAAAAGATTTTCTTGTATGCCGAAACTTTGGGCAGCATCATGTATTAGTTTTATTTGTTTTTTTTTGCAAAAAGCAATTATTTCAGCAGTATCCGGGTGAATAAAACCATAGAGATGCACAAGTATAATAGCTTGTATTTTTTCTTCTGCAATTTTATCTAAATCATAATTTGTCCAAAAGGTATGTCCCGCCTTAAGGTCTAAAGGAAAAGGATTATGATTTTCTTCTATTACTGCCATTTGCACGGCATCGCAAACAAATGCTGGAATAGCTATTTTACTGTTTGGTTCTAATTCAAAACTTCTTAATAAAATACGTAAAGCATTTGTGCCAGAATCGACCGTGTTTTTTAACTCCGATAAGATTTCTTGCTTTTTAGGTATGGAAGTAATAGAAGATGGAAAAAAATAAGTCATTAATTTATTTTGATAATTGTAAGTGAGGAGTCTAAACCAAAACTTTTTATCTCATAAGTAAACGCATATTTATTATTCAGGCTTTTTAAAACATAATTAATAGGTTGAACATAACCGGTATCGTAACGCGTAATTTCTTTTGCAGTAGTAAAATTTAAAGTGTCTTCAAATTTTATTTTTCTAAGTGAGTTTACAATTAAAATTTCTTTATTTGCCGAAGTAATAATTTTCTCTATCGAACTAGCAAATAAAGCGGGTGATATATAATCTGTAGAACCAAATAAAGTTATTAAGTCAAATGTATCTTCCATATTTAAAACATTTTTACATTGATAAATAGCTTT
>JBDTJJ010000419.1:0-5073 GCA_039935895.1 Bacteroidia bacterium
ATTTCTTTTTTCCAATGAATAAAGTACCACTCCATAGAGGGTTGATGAAATACACGAAGGTTTTGCTTATCGAAAACAAACTTTGTTACTGCATGTTTTTCTATATGCGGAACGGTGGCCGTAAATATTTCCATAAAATCATCAATAGGAACATACTCTTTAGTTAGCTCGCAAACCATGGTATGATTATCAGGCAATAAAAAAACTTTGCCATATTCCTTTTCAATCAATATTTCATGTTTAAATGAAAGTAAAGGCAATACATCACTTGCAGTTATTTTTTCGTTCATCTACAATTTATTATATAATTCTTATTCCGGCCAAAAGTATATCATCTGTTTGGTTGTTTGCGCCCTTCCATTTCATAAACTCGTCGGCCATTTTATCGTGTTGCTGTTCTATGGGTAATTTGGCGGTTTGCTCAAGCAAAGTTAGTAAGTTTTTAATGGTAAATTTTTTGTCTTTGTCTCCACCAAATTGGTCGGTAAAACCATCAGAAAACAAGTAGAGCATATCATTTTTCTGTATGTCAATTTCGCGGTCTTGTACAATTTCATCTCTTCTGTCGGTATTGCCTAATATATAGTTTGCTCCTTTGTAAATGGTGGTAATGCCGTTGTGTATGTGCACCAAAGGACGCTTAGCTGCAGAATAAAGTAATTTTTGATTCTTAGTATCGTATTTTAAGATAGCCAGTTCGGCACTGTCTTTAAATTCTTGGTTATATAAGGTGAGGTATTTTTGCACCAGCTCATCTAAATCTATTATAATAGAAGCCGGCGTATGCGTGTTTTTCGTGTTAATTGCTTGGTTTAACATGCTTATGACAAACACAGAAAGCATAGCACCCGGTACGCCATGCCCGGTGCAATCTCCAATGGCAAAATATATATCGGTATCGTTTTTAAAAGCCCAAGCAAAATCGCCACTAACAATGTCTTTCGGACGTTGAAAAATAAACGATTGCGGTATAATTTTTCGCAAACTATCTTCCTGAACAATAAATGCATCTTGTATATATTTGGCGTAATTTATACTATCTACCAAATCTTTATTGGCATGAAATAACTGCTGCTCGGATACTTTTAGATCTTCCTGCGTTTTTTTTAAATAGAGAGAAGTCATTTCAAACATGCTAGATTGTGAAGCAACTTGTTCCTTAAGATTTTTTAGATCTTTCTCTAGTTTTTTAATGTATGTATCTGCTATATCACTCATTTCCCGCACTCATTTCTTTCTTAATCTCAATATTCTAACTTATGCTATCTTATAGATTGGTGAGATTTAAAAAGCTAGTTTTATTTATATGATGTTGGTTAATATTATATAATTTAAAGATACTGAAAAATTTAAACTACCGTTAAATTGTATCAATAAAAATGTAAAACTACAATTTATCTTCGTTTGTTTTTTTGCTGTATATTTGAATATCACTTTTTAAAAAATACTTAACTACCAAACTATATGATAACAACCCGTATTTTAAATTGTAACATAAAGCGCACTGCATTATTAGTGGCCACGTTTATTTTATTTACAGTAAAAACGTATAGTCAAAACAGGTTATGGGCAACCTATTATGGTGGCAGCCAGTCTGACTGGGATTATACAGCCGATGTAATAACCGATGCAACGGGCAACGTATATATATGCGGCAGTACAGATAGCCAAAATAATATTGCCTATAACGGTTTTCAAAATACGTATGGCGGTATATGGGATGCCTATTTGGTAAAGTTTGATGCCAATGGAAATAGAATTTGGGCTACGTACTATGGAGGTACACAATCAGAGTATCCAAGCTCATTAGCTATTGATGCTAATGGAAATATATACATGGCAGGTTATACATCTGGATCTACAATAGGTATCGCCTATAATGGTTTTCAAAATACATTTGGTGGTGGCAACAGCGATAATTTTTTAGTGAAGTTTGACGCTAGCGGTAATCGTATATGGGCTACTTATTATGGAGGTGCGGGCGATGAGCAAAGTAATTGTTCGGTTGCAGTTGATGCCACAGGCAATGTTTATTTGGGCGGAGGAACTACCAGTAGTAATAGCATCACAACCGTTGGCGGATATCAAAATACAAATGCCGGTAACGGAGATGCATACCTTATAAAATTTGATAGCAATGGAAATAGAATTTGGGGTACTTACTTTGGAGGTCCTTCGGGAGAAGGTTTTTGGGGAATAACAACCGATCCATTTGGAAATATTTACACATCTGGTTATACACAAAGTGCCACAGGCATTGCTAATAATGGGTTTCAAAACACATTTGGTGGCGTTGCAGATGCTTATATAAACAAATACAATACGGCAGGCAATTTAATATGGGCTACTTATTATGGTGGCGCCGGAACTGATTTTGTTTATACCCTGGCAGCAGATTCTAATACGGTTGTTTTTTGCGGACGAGCCGATAGTATATCTACCAACATTGCATCTGCTAATGGCGCACAAATAAATTACCAAGGTGGTTATAATGATGGTTTTGTGGTAAAATTAGATACCGCAGGAAATAGAATATGGGCCACTTATTATGGCGGAAATGGTGATGATTACCCAAGTGATTTAGCGCTTGAAAAAACAACAGGTAATATATATTTATGCGGCACAACAACCAGTGCCAATAATATAGCTAACAATGGATATTGTGATAGTTTGGCATTAGGTGCCGATCATTTTTTGGTAAAACTAAATGCTGCCGGACAAAGCGTATGGGCTACCTATTACAATAGTTCTTCAACTGCTAATAATTATCCTTTATCTTTCTTTGCGGGGCCACAATGTTGTGTAGATACTTCTGCACATGTTTATTTATTGGGTGGGACAGATAACCTAACAGGTATAGCTACTAATGGATTTCAAAATACGTATGGCGGTAGTTACTCAGATGCGTATCTGGTAAAATTTGGCAACTTAAATACCAGTGGTATTGAAGAAAACACACAACCAATTAATGCTGTTAATGCATATCCTAATCCATTTAATGATAATGTAAAAATTACCAGTTCTTCTACCATATTAAATATAGAGGTTTTAAATAGCCTGGGGCAAGTAGTCTTTGCCAGAAATTACATAAATAATGTAACTACTAATATTCAGGTTAATAATTTAGCAAAAGGAATTTACTTAATGCAGATTCATACTTCAAAAGGTATTCAATTAAAAAAGATAGTAAAAGAGTAAGGCTTTATTTGATAATTATTTTACTTATCAGCACTTCACTGTCTTTTTGATAAACAAGTGTATATACACCTTTGGCAATTGCATTTAAAGAAAGTGTATTAATATTATTGCCTACAACTGCATCTTCTGTTTGTTGTATAATGGTTCTGCCAAACATATCTAACAAGCTTATCGAATAAGTTCCACCTGTTGAGGCAGTAAACGAAACGCTAAGCATATCTTCTGCCGGATTTGGATAAGCAGATAAATTAATAGTATTTACATTTTTATTTTGATGTATACCAACAAAACAAGTAGAGTTTACAAAACTTACTGGGTTTGAAGCTATACCGTTTGCCACCACTACTAATGAATAAGTTGCATAAGGCAACGTATTAGGTATGCTAAAAAATGTAGTATCTGCTTTATTACCTCTTTGTACACCGGTGCTGTTCCAATTATAGGTACGTGCATAATATGTTTTGTTGCCATTGCTTAAACGCACTAAAGGGTAATTAGTTGCCATTTGCCAATCATCGCCATAAGCAGCCCCTTCAGATATACCATTAAAAAGAGTTCCTGTTACTTTAAAAGTATCACAATCTAATTGTGTAATATTATTGATAGTTGGTTTACCTGCCGCAAGTGCTGAGCCATTTGGTGTATATACATAATATTGAGCTGAGGTTGTATCTGCATACAATACATCGCCATTAGGTAAGTCTAACATAATAGTGGCGTAACAAGCAATGTTTAAAGAATCTGCACCACCAGGTGCACTTACTTGTGTAAATGTATTAGATAGGTAATCAAATTCAAAAAACCTTGTAGGCGCATAAAACGAATGAATTAAATCGGCTGCGGTATTAATGGGCGAAGCTGCACAAAGAATTTTGCCGTTAACCATCATAGCACCCGGTGCATCGGTTGTACCATATTGTTTTCCATTAACGATAGGAAAATCAGGGCCTGCTGCCCATGTACCCTGGCTGGTAGTGCCTGTTGGTGTGTAATAAGCTGTATGCCCTGTTGCACCTAAGAAAAAAGCGCGTCCATCAGGTAATAAAAAACCTGCCCCTGCTTCGTACCAATACTGATCATATAATGTAACAGGCACATGCCCATCAATTACCCATTGGTTTAAAGCAGGTATATAACGTTCTGAATTGGTAGAGGCAATATCCACAAATAAAATACTGTTGTCGGGTAATTTTACCCAAGCAGATTCATCATGATTGCCATGACAGGTTGGACCGGTTGACCATGTATTAGTTTTAGGATTAAAGATAGATGTGTTATTTCCATTCCCATCTAAAGTAGCTACCAGCATACGCCCATCTTCTAAAATTTCGGAGTTTGCATCGGCAAACAGCTTATTTAAATTAGGAGTCATTGTCCAAGTATCGGTTAATGGGTTATACATTTCAGCTGTATATTTGCCTGAACCATATTCGCCGCCGGCAACAAATACGCGCCCGTCTTTTAAAACTTGCGATGCAAAATAGAGGCGTGTATCATGCATTGGTGCAAACCTGCTCCAATTGCCGTTTATATAACTGCCCGTAGAATCTGGTGTTAGTTTATTCCAAATATTACCAATGGTATCGCAATTACTGCATGAAACTGATTTAGCCATTACAGTTCCATCCGATAATAAAAGCATTACGCCCGAATTTGAATCGGGTGCCATAGTGTTTAATGCAGTCCATGTACCTTGTGCCTTGAGTGTTTGAGAAAGAAAGGCAAGTGTAAGTATTAATAGGGTAATTGGTTTATTGGTTTTCATAAGATTTTGTTACTTAACAAATGTATAATAAAAATTATAGGATAGTTTTTAAGTGAATTATTTTACAAAAAGCATGTTTTAATATTTATACCCATTTTTTTCAACAATAA
>JBDTJJ010000420.1:0-3086 GCA_039935895.1 Bacteroidia bacterium
AATCCTTTCCAAAGTCGGTATGGTTTGGTGATGTGCTACCCTCTGTTCTTGGAAAGCAAATAATATATCCCTGCGGTACCAAGTCTTTCCAAATATCATCATAAGAACTCCAAGCCATTACAAAACCATGCCCAAAAATTATAATTGGGTATTGTCCTGCAGCAAATGTGGTACTATCTCCATCTGCAGCTGCCGATGACGGGTAATAAATTTCTGTTTGAATTTGCCTTCCTGCGCCGCCACCAGAGCCATAACCGCCTGTGCGCGTAGCATCATTAAAAGTTACGGTACGATGCCCGATAGATGTAATTTGTGCAATCCCTTGAAGGACTGAAAAAATTAAAACCAATGCAAGTAAAATTATTTTTTTCATGTTTTTTATTGTTTAATACGTTTAGAACTTACAACAATATTAGTTTAGGCAATCCGTAAAAAATATTCTATTTTTATTTCAAATATAAAGTCTAACGCAATGATACCAAAAACAAATTTACATCAATTAATACAATCGCTTACCAAATCTGAAAAGCGATATTTTAGTCTTTTTGCTAAAAGACATGTTATAGCGGGAGAAAACAAATATATAAAGCTATTTAACTGCATAGAGAAACAAAAAACATACAATGAAATAAAGATTAAACAAATATTAAAATACAAAGAGACTTACACCAATTTAGCCGTTGAGAAAGGTTATTTAAAAGAGCTCATTCTAAAAAGTCTAAAGCACTTTCATGAAAAGAATTTTATCGATTCAATTTTATACGACAAACTTATTCAAATAGAAATATTATACGAAAAAGGTTTATTTGAAATGGGTTATGAATTAATTGATAAATCGATATTACTTGCGCAGAAGCATGAGAAATTTTTAATTCATACTCAGCTTTTAATTTGGAAGATTAATTATGGGGCGAAATTAAACACCTTCGATTCTATCTTTAGCGATTCTGATGCGGCATCCAAAAACATAGCTTTATTTTTGGAAGTGCTTACCTATAAAAAAGGTTTTCATGAATTATTTTTAATAGCAAATAAAACCCAAGAGGTAAAAAACACCAAACAAATAAAACAAATTATAAGCCAGTTAAAGCCTATTTATAAGTTACCTACACCACACTCTAACCTAGGCGCTCACTATTATTTTTCTATTTTATCTTTTATTGCCGTGTTAGAAAATAACAACCAAAACATGCTGCTTTATTTTGAACAAGATTTAGCCATTTTTAAAAATAATTTTATTTTTTGTAAAGAAGAACCCAATCTTTATTTAAACGCTGCCAACAATTTTATTTTTTCTCTTATAATAAGTGATGAGTTAAAAAAAGCAGAAGACGAAATTATACTTTTGCAAAACACCACCAACGCATTAAATTTAACTATACAACAAAAGGCCAGGACTTTTATTAATATTTCGGATAACCGATTGTTGCTTTTGTCTAAACAAAATAAATTGACTTTAGCGCAGGAAGTAGCTAAGGAGATAGAAAAAGATCTTTTGCTTTATGAAAAATATATTGACCAACCTCGAAAAACATTTTTGTATTTTTCTTTTGCGAGTACTCATTTCTTTTGCAAAAACCATAAACTGGTAAATAAATTTTTAAATAGAATCATTAAAACAAAAGAAGATAAAGAAGCTGATACGTCTTTAATTTCGTTGGCCATGATAGCTCAATTAATTAATATGATTGAAGGCGATGAATTAGTATTATTTAAAAACAAACTAAACACCACACGCAAATACATTAAAATGCAATCTAGTTCAGATTGGTTGTTATTGTTTTGTGATTTTATTTCAGTAAACGAAAAAAATAAAGCAAATAAATTTAAAGCAGAAAATGAACTAAAAAATAAACTAATAACAAGCGCTAAAAACAATGCAACACTTAAAAAACTTTTAGGTTATTTTGATTTGATTAAATGGCTAGAAGGAAAATAACTTTAAATTACATTTGGTAACTTTTAAATTAATAAAGCTTAAAGTTGTTTTTTGTAGATTTATATATATTTTTGAAACATGGACATTAACAAAATATTTGCCAATAACGAAAAATGGGTTGCCGAAAAATTAAAAACGAATAAGAAGTATTTCAAGCAATTTTCTAAGGGACAATCACCAACATTTTTATACATGGGTTGCTCTGATAGCAGGGTTACTGCCGAAGAATTGATGGGACTTTCGCCAGGCGATGTGTTTGTTTATCGTAACATAGCCAACATGGTTCAAAGCACTGATTTAAGTGCTATGTCGGTTATAAATTATGCCGTAACGCAATTGCATATTGAACATATTGTGGTTTGTGGGCATTATGCTTGTGGTGGTGTAAAAGCCGCCATGCAATCGGTAGATATGGGTATTTTAAACCCTTGGTTGCGCAACATTCGCGATGTTTATCGCTTGCATCAAGAAGAATTAGATGGCATAAAAAACGAAGCCCAGCGGTATAACAGGTTAGTGGAGTTAAATGTGCAAGAGCAATGTATTAATGTTATTAAAACATCGGAAGTGCAAAGAGCCTTGTTAAAGAAAAAAATAACTGTACATGGTTGGGTGTTTGATGTACATACGGGGAAATTAATTGATTTAAAAATCGATTTCAAAAAAATATTAAAAAATATTATGAAGATATACCACATTGCATAGTGAGTTTTTGCAATTATTTTTCGTGATGTGTTTTAAATGCAGCGGCAGCAAATAATCCGGCGGTTTCTGTTCGTAAACGCGTATTTCCTAAAGATAGCGGCATAAAATTATTTTCGAAAGCCAATTTAATTTCATCTTCGGTAAAATCTCCTTCGGGGCCAATAAGTAGTAAAGCCGTTTCGTTTTTTAAAATTTCACTTAACTGAGTTTTATCTTTTTCTAAACAATGCGCAATATATTTATGCGATGCGTTTTTATGCTGCGAAATAAATTCTTTAAACGTTTGTGCTTGATTAATTACAGGAAGCATAGTCTGAATAGATTGCTTAACGGCACTTTCTGCAATTTTTTTTAAGCGATCGGTTTTAACGCCTGTTTTCTCGGTTCGTTTGCAAATAATAAATGAAAACTCATCAACGCCAAGTTCGGTGCACTTTTCAAG
>JBDTJJ010000421.1:0-6166 GCA_039935895.1 Bacteroidia bacterium
ACTAAAAAAATAAAAATTATACATTTTACAGAACAAGAAACAAAACAGATTGAAAACAACGCTTTAACTTTGGGTGCTAAATTTGGCGCTAGTCCGTTTTATTTGGCTTGCGCAGCACGCACTGTGCAACAAATTTTAGTAGAAAGAAAAATATCAGTAACTAATTTTTGGATTCCTGTGCCGCAAAGCACACGAAAAAAAGGAAGCTTATCGCCACTAGTAAGCAATCATATTTCTTTTTTGTTTTACCGAATTACCAACGCAGAGCTTACTGATTTAGAACAGTGTGTTACGTCCATTAATAACCAAATGATAAGCCAAATTCGTAATGGTTTACCAAAGGCTTATATGTTATTAATGAGTTTTTTAAAAAGAATTCCATCTTCATTATACTATCAATTAATTAAAGGTCCGCAGAGAAATTCGTTGTCGAGTTTTTTGTTTACCATGGCAGAAGAACATCCGCAAGACTTATTGAAATTTGAAGGATTGCAAGTTATAAATGCGTTAAGCATCCCTCCAAATAATTTTAAACCGGGTTTAACTTTTGCTTGCATAAAATTTAATAATTGCTTACAATTAATGGTTTTGTCTTTTGATGAAATTTTATCCGGAAAAGAATTTACCAATTTGGAAACTCAAATAAAGCACGAATTAATTAACGGAAAATCTTTTAACCAATAATGCTAATTCATGCAGATATAGTAGTTGTAGGTGGAGGCATGGCAGGCTTTTCTGCGGCTATGGCTGCAGCACAAGAAAACAAAAAAGTTATACTTATTGAAAAATCTAATCAATTGGGAGGAAATGCAACTAATGCAAACGTGGGTACTATTTGCGGCGCCTATTATCGCACGTTTGCAGAAAAACCTAAACTTATAGGCTATAAATTTTGTAAAGATTTTATTTCTAATTTATTAGCTGTTTCTGATAAAAATAAATTAATCAATTATCATAACGGTTTATTTATTGTTTCGTATGATTGGAAATATTTGGCAGATTATATCGAGCAACAGCTGATAGAAGCAGGCGTTGAAATATTAAAAAATGCAGAAATTACTCAGGTAAAACAAGAAGGAAATTTAATTTCTCAATTTACAATCAATCTAAATGAAAAGGTAATTGAGTTATATATTAATAGCATAGTTGATTGCAGCGGCAACGGCATAGTATCTCAATTAGCTCAAGCAGAAATGATTTCAGATACTTCCTACCAATCAGCCTCACAAATTTTCTGTGTCAAAAATATTATTTCAGATAACGAATATTCTTTAAATATGGCGCTTAAAAAAGTAATGACTCAATTAGTTGTTACACATCAGTGGCCAAAAAGTTTTAAATCGCTAAGCATTGTTCCTGGCTCACTTAATGATAATAGAGCTCATTTTAAAATTACATTGCCAAATATAATTACAGATAAAGCTGAACAAAAAAATCAACTTTCTATAAAAGCAAAAGAATATATACATGAAGTATTTCCATGTCTGACAAAAAATATTGAAAGCTTAAAAAATGCAGAAGTAGAATTTGTTTTTCCTGAAGTAGGCGTGAGAATTCAGCAACGTTCTAAAGGAAAAGAAATCTTATACGAAGAAGATGTTTTATCCTGCAAAAAAACTCCGTATGGAATTGCAATAGCAACTTGGCCTATTGAAGAATGGAACGAAGATGGAAAACTCAGCATGCAATATTTTAATGTTGACGACTGTTATACTATTTCTGCTAATTGTTTGCAATCAAATAGTATAGATAATCTATATTTTGCCGGTAAAAATATTTCGGCAACTACAAAAGCCATTGCAAGTGCGCGCGTAATTGGTACTTGCCTGCAAACGGGCTATGCTGCGGGTAAATTAGCTATTTGCCAAAACAAAATTGAAAAAGAAAAAATGATACTTTCGTTGCATAACGAATTATTTTTAGGCAATGATTAACGTTTATAATACTTTACAAAACGCTGCAAAAAAATGGCCAAATAATATGGCTGTTGTAGATGAGTTTGGAGAAATTTCATTTTCTCAACTCGCTAATCAAACCGAAAGTTTAAAAATTCAGCTAGCTAATCAAGGTATTGAAAAAGGATTGGCGGTTGGTATTATTACCAACAACAACCGCTATTTTATAATGTCGTTGTATGCCGTTATTGGCTGTAATGGGTTGGCAATGCCTATTTCTAATACCCAAAAAAGCAAAGAGATTGAAGATGCTATTGTTGAAGCACAACTACATATCCTCATTACCGACTCTTACGAGTTAGCATCTTATGGAGAAAATATTGTTGAAATAAATTTATTTAATCAACCACTTTATCTAAGCCATACAAAAAGAAATAAGCAAGATCTTACGGCCACTTTTGTTGCCGATGCTGCATTTATGCGTTTTACATCGGGCACAACAGGCAAAGCAAAAGGTGTTATTATTTCGAATAAATCAGTTTTAGAAAGGGTAGATGCGGCTAATGAAGTATTAAAATTAAACAATACCGATAGAGTAGTGTGGGTGCTTCCCATGGCATATCATTTTGTAGTTTCTATTGTATTGTATATAAAAAATGGGGTTGGTATTATTATTAACGACAATTTTTTAGCTGATAGCATTATAGAAAGCATTCAAAAAAATGAAGCCACGTTTTTATATGCTGCACCTATGCATATAAAATTATTAGCAGCTACTAATACTAATGTTAACTTACCTTCACTTAAAAAAGTAATTAGTACCACTACGACAATTTCTACTGATGTTTGCAATGCATTTGAAGCGAAATATAATTTGCCGGTTAGTCAGGCTTACGGTATTATAGAAATTGGTTTGCCTATTATAAACTCCAGTCAAATACCTGAAGCCGTTGGCTACGCGCTACCTGCATACCAAGTAGAAATTTTAGATAAAGAATTTAATATTCTTCCAACTGATACAATTGGTTTGCTTGCTATTAAAGGCCCTGGTATGTTTGACGCTTATTTATCGCCACCAACTTTACAAGAAAATGTTTTGCAACACGGTTGGTTTATGACAGGTGATTACGCCATAAAAAATGCCGAGGGTTTAATTATTATTAAAGGCAGAGAAAAAAATGTAATTAATGTTTCTGGTAATAAAGTTTTTCCAAACGAAGTAGAAGCTGTTATTAATACGTACAAAGGCATTTTAAATTCTAAAGCGTATAGCAAAATTCATCCGCTATTAGGCGAGGTTGTTGCCGTAGATATTATAGTAGAAAACAATACGCTTATTGATAGCGAAGCCTTACGTAATTATTGTAAACAAAGACTCTCTGCATTTAAGTTGCCTCAGTATATAAACGTAGTTACCGAAATTGAAATAACAGATAGCGGTAAAATTAAGCGCATTTAGTTTTTTGGCGTTCCGGCGCGTTGTCATTTCGAGCGAAGTCGATAAATCTTATGCGCCGTCGGGCTTTACGCAGTAAAGCTTTTTTGGGTACAAAAAAGGCTTTCTTGCTGCAATCCCTAACGCAAATACAAATCAATTTATAAAAAAAGTAATTGCAACAAAAAACCCGCCATAAGGCGGGTTCTTGTAAACTTAATTTTAAGTTAAAAATGCCACATATCGTGTTCTTCTAAAAATATGTCATTCTTAATTCTTTCCGATTCTAGAAGTGCATCTATACCATGCGAATACTCACTAATTTGTCGGTCAAATACGTTTGTTTCTTTAGTTATTGTACTATTAAACATTCGCTTCCAAAAAATATCATCGTAGGTTCTACGTTCAGCATCATTTTTGGTGTTATAAACTTCGTGCTTAGCTAAAAATGGCCGACAAGCGGGGAAATAAACCCAAAATCTATCAATAGGAAGTTGTTTTTCTTCATCAAAGGTTGTTACACCTAATCCTAAAATTCTAACTTCTAAAACCGATTTTTGTCTGTCAAAAAACCAATCTTCTTTTACCCTAAGCGTTCTAAATTCTCTAAACATCCAAGTAGAATCGGCTGGAGGCAAAATTTTAACCCTAATTTCTTCTCCTGTTTCAGTTAAATTAACTTGCTCAGTAGAATCACCTTGTTTCATCAATATGGTTTTTATATCACTTGTACGCATTGGAGCTAAAAACTCTTCATCTGTAAAAGCAATAATTTCGCCCGTCATGATATACTTTGAAATAACTTGCAAAAAAGATATTCTGCTTGTTACAAAATCAACAGGATAATATAATGGTTGATTTATTTTTTCGCGCATATCAATGCTTCTCCAAACGCGTTTAGACCACATCACATCTGCTTCACGCAAAGGAGTATAAGGTATAAATCTACGGTTTGTAGAGTTTTCTTTATCGTAAATACCATCTCGGTAAGAACCTGGTTGAAAAACAGTTCCTACCTGCGAAAATACATTTACTGAAAGTATCAGTAAAAAAGCGGTTATTAAAGAAGCATTTTTCATTGTTACACGTTTTAAATTAACCTTGAATTTTAATGGTTACACCCGGTACGCCACTTTTTATTTGGCCATCAGGACATCTTACTTTGATGTTATCAATAAATATTTTACTACCCGGACCAGCCTGATTTAATATATTTTTTGCAGCCGGACTTAAGTTATTACCAGTACAAGCTTCAAATTTGGTTGAACCTTTTATAGAACCCGTAACATCAAAAGATAATACTACAAAGTTTGCTTTAAAATCAAAACCAGGAGCGTTTGCACCAACACCACCAATAGTGGCTAATTGTGCTTTTTTCAAAACGGCGGTTCCAGAGAAACCAGCTACGTTAGCAACCGGAGGAGGAAGCGGTTTTACACGAAATTTAACAGAACCTTGTGATTTAGAAACACCTGTAGTTTTATCTTTTGCAGATACTGCAATGTTACATTCGCCTGCAGAAGTAAATGTGTATTCAAATTTACCAGGACCTTTTTGAGTTGATCTTACACCACAACCAGAAGGGCTAACGCTCATATCTGTAGGAGAAACACCCGCTGCCGATACAGATACCGGATTAGGAACACCTACATAAAATACATTCATCGCATCTGCAGATACGGCTACCGCTTGTTGAGCAACCATATAATTTCCGTCAAATTTGTATAATTTATAAGTTCCATCAGGTTGTTTAAATCTAATTACACCTTTGTATTCTTGTGGTCCTTGTCCGCTTGTACCAATAGAGTATTTACCCATACCACCAACTAAAGGCACAACTGTTCCACCTTCTACTTTACCTGTTATTGAGTCAGCACTTGTTGGGTTAACAATTACCTGCATGTTTTCTTCTTTAAAATCAGAAGATGAAGCTGCAATAAAAATATCCGCATCATATTTCTGACCAGATTGAATATAACTTGATGGAGCTACAACCTTAGCTGCAAGCTGATCAAATTTAACCATTTTTTTACCGGAAGCTGCTGAAAACTGAGAAATAAGTTCTGCTTCTACAATTTTAACATCTGTTTGTAATTTAGATAAGTAAGTTACAACACCAGCTAAAGGAGCGTGATAAAAGTTTAAAATCTCCCAGCTAACAGGCACGCCATTTTCGGTTTGTCCGTTAACGGTAGGTTTAATAGTTTCTATTTTTTTCTTAAGATTATCGTAATCATCGGTTAAAAATTTAGTTTTAGAATCTTTTTGCATCCCATCAACCATAGCTATTAGCTTGTCATGCACTTCATCCATTTTATCTTTTAAACCCTTTGCAGATTCTTTACCAGTTGCCGGATGTTTTTCATCCGAACCAATTAGTAAGTGGGTGGGTTGGTTAACATCATCCTTTGCATCTACATAGCGCAAACGTAATGTATCTAAACCTAATTGCCCTTTTGCAGTATGTTTAATAAGTTCACGTTTTAACTCTTGAATATATTCGTATAACTCATCTGTCATTTTTTGCGCTACAATTGCTTTATCGTAATAAGGTTTTGCTGCAGGTGTACTTGCTGCTGCTGCCTTAAAACCACCCATAATTTTTGTAGAGTTTTCTGTAAAGTTTTTGTTAGATCGCTCTAAACTTTCGTTTACGGTAACAAATGTCATTAATATATCTTTCGATACGTTCATTGCCAAAAGTGCGGTAAGTACGAGATACATCATACCTATCATCTTTTGCCTTGGGCTTTCTTTTCCTCCGCCTGCCATTGTTTAATTTCTTTAAATTATTAAAAAATATTTTATTAAAAAGGAAAGAAAAAGCGTAACTCTT
>JBDTJJ010000422.1:0-4845 GCA_039935895.1 Bacteroidia bacterium
AGAGCTGCTATAACTGCTGTTGCGGGCTACGTGCCCGATTATATTTTAAGCAACGAAGAGCTTGAAAAAATGGTTGATACAACCGATGAATGGATTATGAGCCGAACAGGCATTAAGGAGCGTCATATTTTAAAAGAACCCGGCAAAGCCACATCTGATATGGCAAGTGCAGCTGTTTTAGAACTTTGCAAAAAACGTGGTATCGATCCTAAAGAAATAGATTTACTTATTTGTGCTACCGTAACACCCGACATGGTATTTCCGGCAACAGCCAATATTATTTGCGATAAAATTGGTGCTACAAATGCTTGGAGTTACGATATTGGCGCAGCTTGCAGCGGTTTTTTATACAGTTTAGTAACAGGCGCGCAGTTCATACAAAATGGCACGTATAAAAAAGTAGTTATTGTTGGAGCCGATAAAATGAGCTCTATTTTAGATTACGAAGATCGTTCTACCTGTGTTATTTTTGGCGATGGAGCCGGAACTATTTTATTAGAACCAACCGAAGAAGAAATTGGTATACAAGATTTTGTTTTGAAAACAAATGGTGCTGGTCGCCAGCATTTACACATGAAAGCAGGCGGATCGTTAATGCCTGCTTCACATGAAACGGTAGATAAAAAATTACATTACGTTTATCAAGAAGGACAAGCAGTTTTTAAACATGCGGTTTATAACATGGCTGAGGTTTCGGTAGATATTATGAAACGTAATAACCTTACTTCAGATAACATTGATTACTTGGTTTCGCATCAGGCAAATAAACGCATTATTGAAGCTACTGCAGAGCGTATGGGACTTGAATCTAAAAAAGTATTAATGAATATTGAACGCTACGGTAACACAACCGCAGGCACTATTCCTTTATTACTTTGGGATTACGAAAAATTATTTAAAAAAGGCGATAGCCTAATTCTTTCTGCCTTTGGCGGAGGATTTACTTGGGGGGCTGTTTGGTTAAAATGGGCTTACTAATTAAAAACGACACACAACAAACAAATATAAATACATCAACTAAAACAATAACTATGAAACTAACCGAAATTCAAGATTTAATAAAATTTGTAGCCAAATCGGGTGTAAGCGAAGTAGAGCTTGAAACCAAAGAAGTAAAAATTGTTATCAAAACTCCGGCAGGCAAAAAAAATGATGCACAGGTAATTTATCAACAAGCGCCGCAACAATACATGCAAGCGCCACAACAAAATTATCAGCAAGCACCGCAACAACAAGCTGCACCGGCTGATGGCGGCACTCCGGCTGCACCAACAGCAGCAAACGAAGATGCAAAATACATTACAATTAAATCGCCCATGATTGGTACTTTTTACCGCTCTGCTGGCCCTGATAAACCTTTGTTTGTAAACGTAGGCGATGAAATTGGAACAGGTAAAGTAGTTTGCATTATTGAAGCGATGAAATTATTTAATGAAATTGAAAGCGACATTAAAGGTAAAATTGTAAAAGTATTGGTAAACGATGCTACTCCGGTAGAATACGATCAACCACTTTTCTTAGTTGATCCAACAGCTTAATCAATTAAAATTATTCATTTAAGAATAGAAATTCCTGATTACATAATCTTGAACTTCTAAATCTTTAATTTAAAATCTTGAACGAATGTTTAAAAAAATACTAATAGCTAATCGCGGAGAAATTGCATTGCGCGTTATACGTACCTGTAAAGAAATGGGTATAAAAACCGTTGCCGTTTATTCTACTGCCGATAAAGAATCTTTACACGTAAAATTTGCTGACGAAGCAGTTTGTATCGGGCCTCCGCCAAGTAAAGAGAGTTACTTAAACATGGCAAACATTATTGCTGCTGCCGAAATTACCAATGCAGATGCCATTCACCCGGGTTATGGTTTCTTGTCAGAGAACGCAAAGTTTTCTGAGATTTGCCGTCAGAATAAAATAAAATTTATTGGCGCATCTCCTGAAATGATTAACTCAATGGGCGATAAAAGTAACGCAAAAGCAACCATGATAAAAAATGGAGTGCCTTGTGTACCTGGCTCAGACGGACTTTTAGAAAGTGTTGAAGAGGGTATTAAATTAGCCAAAGACATTAAGTATCCTGTCATTATTAAAGCTACTGCCGGTGGTGGTGGTAAAGGAATGCGCATTATTTGGAAAGAAGAAGAATTTCAAGCTGCTTGGGATAGTGCTACACATGAGGCTTCTGCCGCATTTGGAAACGGTGCCATGTATATGGAAAAATACATTGAAGAACCTCGTCATATAGAAATTCAAATTGTTGGAGATCAGTATGGAAAAGCTTGTCATTTAAGTGAAAGAGATTGTTCTATTCAACGTCGTCATCAAAAACTAATGGAAGAAACTCCATCTCCATTTATGACACCTGAATTACGTGAATTGATGGGTGATGCTGCGGTTAAAGCTGCTTTATCTATCGGTTACGAAGGTGTGGGTACTATTGAGTTTTTGGTTGATAAACATCGCAATTTTTATTTCATGGAAATGAATACGCGCATACAAGTTGAGCATCCTATTACCGAAGAAGTTATTGATTACGATTTAATACGCGAACAAATTTTAGTAGCTGCAGGTGTTCCTATTTCAGGAAAAAATTATTACCCGCAATTACACGCTATCGAGTGTCGTATTAATGCCGAAGATCCGTTTAAAAACTTTACGCCATCTCCGGGTAAAATTACAACTTTACATACACCAGGTGGACACGGAGTGCGGGTAGATAGCCATGTTTACAGCGGTTATAGCATCCCTCCAAACTATGATAGTATGGTTGGTAAATTAATTACCGTTGCACAAACACGCGAAGAAGCTATTGCAAAAATGTATCGTGCATTAAGTGAATATGTAATTGAAGGAGTAAAAACGACTATTCCTTTCCACTTAAAATTAATGCAAAACGAAGATTTTAAAAAAGGAAATTATACCACTAAGTTTTTAGAGACCTGGGATTTCACCGCCGAAAAATAAATCGTATCATGAAAAAAATAATTTGTTTAGCTGTTGCATCAGCTATTGTAATCATATCAGCTTGTAGTCCTAAAGCGAATAAAGCTGTTGCTGCCACTACACCCGCAACTCCGCCATCAAGTAGTGTAACTGTTGCGCAGGTAGATGCTGCTAAAACAAAATACCCCGATGCAACTTTAGATGCGTTAAAACAAGGGTATGATGTGTATCATGGTGCTGCCTGTACAAGTTGCCATGGGGCAAAAAAAATTAGCAATTTTAGTGCAGAAGAACTTCCGGGTATTATAGATGAAATGGCACACAAAGCAAAAATTTCTCCAGCAGAAAAAGATGCCGTTTTAAAATATGTAATGGGTGTAAGGTTGGCAATTAAGTAATTTATTCTTGTTTCCTTTTTGCCGTTCGATTTTAAAATACAGATTGATCTATAATTGGCTCTAAAGCCTTAAAGCAAAAATCTTGTATAATAAATAGATGTTTCTTGGGGCTATTTAAATAAACCTCTACCTGGTCTTTTTTACTTCTTAGATCGTCGGGTACAAAATAGTAAAAAACGTATTCCTTTAGCGTATTTTTCACCTGTTCTTTCATGGCTATTTTTAAAGAAATATTTTTAAAAATGTACCCCTTGTGCCGCATAAGTACGCCAAGTGTTGCGCTATCTGTAGCATCGGTATCTTTAAATAGGCTTATGTTTACCTTCACCCAGAAATAACTTTTTTTAGACATATCGCTTACGGTAGTCTTAACCGAAATAGTATCGTATATAGATAAACCATTTTCTTTAGAAGAAATAGCTATACATTTTTTATACGAAACCTGATGCGTTAAAGAATCTTCTTTAGTAAAAATTTCAACTCCTGTATCAAACTTACCTTTAAGCAGCAATTTTTTTTGTTGATCAGTTGGCGATGTGGTTTGTAAAATGGTACTAAAATAATAAGCCCTCGACATGTTAGTGGAATCTAAAATACCCTTATTAATTTGCCAGCTTTGAAACAGGTTAAGCGAAATAAGTACAAGAAGAACAGTTGCTAAAAAATATTTATACTTAGAGAACAATGCTTTTTCGAAAAAGCAAGCCATAGGAAAACACAAGCCAACATACAAGGGAATAAGCGCTCGGTTTCCAAAACAACTTCCATACCACCAACACGACCAACACGATACAACGTAAACGCCAATTATTATATAAAGAATCAATCCCGCTTTTATCGGTTTAATTAAAACACCCGATGTGAAAAACCCCAGAAACGCAAAAACCATTAGCGGAACATAAATAAACAAGCCTTTTCTAAAACTAAAAAAAGTTTCGAGAAGGTGAGGGTGAAGCAACTCCAAGCCTTCTCCGGGGTTACTGGCGCCGTATGTGTTTACATAAAATTTATGGGTAGCATATTTCCAATAACCTATCTGTAATAACAACATAAGCAGAAAACTTATCGCAACAACACCAACCTGCAACCATTTTTCTTTCAGTAGGTTTATTTTTTTTATAAAAGATTCTTTGTTTGAAACATCATAAAGCAAGGGTATAATTAAAATAATCACTTCAGTTGCTCTGGTAATAACAATTACACCGCCTATGCTGCCTATAAGTAGCGCATATTTTAATTTTTGCTGTTGATGCCAACAAATAGTGTAATACACAAAGCATGCAATAAGAAAAAACAAAAGATTATGAGACATAGCGCCCTGGCCATGCAGGCAGGCATGAAAAAAATAATTAGTACCTATTGCTATAACAAACAGAGTTACAGCAACCGTTACATCGCTAAAGAATAACAAAAGAGTTTTTCGTAAATAAAGCAAGCCCAACATGGTATAAACATAACAGCCAATTAATATACTTACTTGGTAAGGTGCCGAAAAACC
>JBDTJJ010000423.1:0-13264 GCA_039935895.1 Bacteroidia bacterium
CTGAAATTATTAGAGAGAAAGGAACTAACCGTAGCAAATTTTTTAGAGGAGAGTTAGATAAATATGAATGGGTTGATGTGGGGTCTTCTTTTTTGCCTTCAGATATTACGGCTGCGTTCTTATATGCACAATGTTTATCGTTAGATGAAATTCAAAGTAAGCGTTTAAAAATTTGGAATACCTATTACGAAAAATTAAAATCTTTACAAGATAAAAATTTAGTTCAGCTTCCTAACTTGCCTGAATTTGCAACGAACAATGCACATATATTTTATTTAGTTTGTAAAAATATAGAAGAGCGGACAGCACTAATTCAAGAACTTAAAAATAACAATATTGATTCTGTGTTTCATTATCTATCGCTTCATAACAGTCCGTTTTTTAAAGGCAAACACGATGGGAGAATTTTACCAAATGCAGATAATTACACAAATTGTTTATTACGATTGCCTTTTTATTACGAATTAGAAATTGATATGGTACATCGTATTTGCGATGTAATAAATTTTTTTTTACAAAAACAGTTAGTATGAATTTACTTTTGATAATTGGTACACGTCCTAATTTTATTAAAGTTACACGTTTTAAAGAAGTGGCAGCTAAGTACCCAAACGTAACACTTAAAATTGTACATACGGGTCAGCATTACGACGCTACTATGGCGGATGTATTTTTTCAGCAATTTAATTTAACACCCGATTATTTTTTAAATGTGGGTGCTGGTTCTCAGAATTTTCAGATAGCAGATATTATGTTAAAGCTGGAAGAACTTATTAATACAAAATTTAAACCCGATTTAATGTTAGTTGTTGGTGATGTAAATTCTACCCTAGCAGGTGCATTAACCGCTAATAAATTAAATATAAAATTAGCACATGTAGAAAGTGGCTTGCGTAGTTTTGATGAAACAATGCCAGAAGAAATTAACCGGATTCTAACAGATAAAATTTGTAATTTATTTTTCGTGACTGAACCCAGTGGATTAGAAAATTTAAAAAAAGAAGGCGTACAAAATGATAGAATAAAATTTGTGGGCAATACCATGATAGATACCTTGGTTGGTTTTTCGGATAAGATTGAACAAGCGGGTATTTTAGAAAAACATAATCTTACCAAACAGCAATACGTTTTAACTACGCTACATCGCCCGGCTACGGTTGATTTTGAAGAAGGGTTAAAAAAATTGATAGAGCTTTTTGAAAATATTACAAAAAAATATAAAGCTGTTTTTCCGATACATCCACGCACGGTGGCTAACTTAAAAAAGTTTGGCTTGTATGATACATTAATGCAAAACAAAAATTTAATTATTACTGAGCCATTAGATTATTTTGCTTTTCAAAAATTGATAAAGTATAGCAAATTTATTATTACAGATAGTGGTGGCATTCAAGAAGAATCTACGTTTTTACAAGTGCCATGTTTAACGCTTAGAAATAATACAGAGCGTCCGGTTACTTGCACAGAAGGTACAAACACCTTAGTTAAGTTTGATATTAACGAAATAAGCAAACTAATTTCTGCTATTGAAAACGGGACTTATAAAAAAGGTAAAGTGCCTCAACTTTGGGATGGACATGCCACCGAGCGCATTTTTGAGGCACTTATAGGCTAATGATTTTTTTAACTTACAACGATAATTTTGGCGGCATTTATAAAAGTCAGGTTATAGATGTGTGTAGCTTTTTAGAAAAAGAATTTACCGTAAAAGTTAAATTAGTTGCTTTTGTTTCTTTGCGAAATTATACGGCACAAAAAAAAAGTATTCAAGCAAATTATAGTAATTCTTTAGTGGTGCCCATGTTTCCTAAAGTGAAATTTTGGAAATTAAATACCGTTACATTGTTTTTAATTTGTCTTTTTAGCAGAGAAAATAAAATTTGGGCTCGCGGTACTTTTGCAACAAATATTTCTATCTCTTTAAAAAAGGTAGGAGTGGTTAAAAAAGTTTTATTTGACGGACGTGGCGCATATCAAGCAGAACTTACAGAATATAATGTAGTTGCAGATAAAAGTGTTGTAAACT
Organism: Bacteroidia bacterium; assembly: GCA_039935895.1. Taxonomy (GTDB): domain Bacteria; phylum Bacteroidota; class Bacteroidia; order B-17B0; family Aurantibacillaceae; genus PALSA-968. The sequence goes on from JBDTJJ010000423.1 coordinate 2,027, forward strand.
CAATAGAAGAAATTGAAAAAAATGCGCTTGTAAAAAGTGATGCTCAATTAAGTGTGTCAAATAAATTAGTAGAGTGGTGGAAAGCAAAATATAATTATACACCAATTAATTATGCTGTTATACCTTGCACATTAAGCAGTCTTTTTTACAGAGAATTTATTAATGAAACAGAGTGGTTAGTAGCCAGAAAAAGTAATGATTACACAGAAAACGACATTGTATTAATATATTCGGGTTCATCGGCAGGTTGGCAATCTTTTAATTTGGTGGATGATTTTTTATTTAAGTTGTTTTCTGAAAATGAGAACTTAAAATTAATTTTTTTATCAAATGAAATACCTAAGGAATCTAAAACGTTTAAGCAGTTTGCAAATAGAATTAATACAAAATGGTTAAAACCTGAAGAGGTAAGTGCTTTAATGATTATGGCCGATTATGGTATTTTGATACGAGAGCAAAGCATTACCAATCAAGTTGCATCACCTGTTAAGTTTGCCGAATATTTGGCTTGTGGCTTGCAGGTTTTAATCTCAGAAGGAATAGGAGATTTTACAGATTTTGTAAAACAGCATGCTTGCGGAAAATTAATTAATGAATCAATAAAAATTGAAAAAATACCATTTGCGCAAAAAGCTAAAAATCATCAATTGGCACTTCAATATTTTGTAAAGGAAGCCAATACTAATAAAACTGCCTACCAAAAATTACTAAGTTTTATTAGTTAACTAATCTTACCGACTATCATTCCTGTAAGTTAAGTGCTATAATTGTGTTCTTTTGGCAGCTACCTGCGTTAGGGATTGCAGCAAGAAAGCCTTTTTTGTAATCGAAAAAACTTTAAGCGCAAAGCCCGACGGCGAGAGATTTATCGAATCACTCGAAATGACGACACGCCGTAACGCCCAAAAACTAAGGTAATTTAATTTTAGATAAAGCAGTAAAGGCTTCTTTTTCAATGTCAGAAATCTTATAAAGATAATCGGCCATTAAATTAAAATCTTGTTGCGCAGTTAATCTACCTTTATAAATACCTGCCGCGTGCACGGCTGCTGTACGCCATAAATCGCCCGATTGAGTAAACTGTTTTGATATTTCTAGCAAGGCATCGTTTTTATGATAAGCATGTGCTTCTTGCAAAAAAGCGCCGTAAATAAAACGGAAACCACCACCTCCTGTACCAATTTCTTCTTGCATACGTACCAATTGCGCTAAGTATAAACCTGCTTTGTGCAGACCTAATTTATCTTTCCAGGTTTTAATTTTATCGGCCGTATATTTTATGCCTTTAACACCGGCAATGCTACTTGGAATTTTTAGCATGTAAAACGCATTTTTTTTAATGCCGTTTTTTATGGCAATTCGAATTTGATCTTCGGTAACGTTTGCTTTTTCTTTTGGATAATAAATTTGTCCTCTTGGCGCAAGGGCCCCTTTAGCAAAACGCACACGCTCCAACTCGTAAGAAGATAAGCTAGTTACAGTTTCCATAACAGGGTCGCTTACCAAGTAATTATCATTTTCTTTTCCGTAAACAATAATGTTGTGTGCATTAAAATGAAAACGATATTCTTTTGGGAAATAGGTTAAGTAATAAACACCAACTTGGCAACCAACTGGCTGATTAGCTTTTATTTGTTCTTCTAAAAATTGTTTTGCTTTTTCGGGCGAAGAGAATTTTTTACGAACGACAGGGATATTTAATTCGTTGCAAGTACGTTTAAAAATTTGCCCGGGCATACTTCTAAATGCAATAGCGGGTCCGTTATTTATTTTTAAAAACGGAATGTATATGTAAAACAAGCCCGAGCCAATACCAAAAGCCAATGGCTCAGTAATTTGGTTTACACCAGCGTGACGAAGTAAATTAGTGGTTACACCGTTTTCGCAATGTGCCGCTTGTAAATGATTAAAATCAGCTTTCATTAAGGTTCAATTTTTTTAGGTTGTCTATTGTTACATCAAATACATCGGCGTATTTCTGTAATTGTTTTTCGCTTAAGCTATTAAAAACACTTGGTTTTAAATGACGTTTTATTTGCCATTGCCAAAAGCCTGTATAAGCTGCCAACGTTGTATAATCCATTACTTTTATTTCTATAAAATAGAGTAGAGGGCTAACCTCGCCTTTCAAGGCTTTCTCTTTAGCATCTGCAGCACGTTTGTTTATATCATCCCAGGTTATTCCAAGGGCAGTTGCTTTAATTTCCCAACCTGTACTTAGGTTAGCGCTGTAATTTCCTTTTTCGTCAACGGCATAACAAACCTCTTTGGTGAAGTTTTTAAGCGAGCTTGGATCTTGTGGGACTTCTGTTTTTTTCATTACAAATTTATTTTTGAGCAGTCAAACCTAAAAAATATTGCTTTTGTCTTTTGATCATTTTACCTAAAAATGGCGCAAATAATAAACGATATACAAACAGCACAATAGGCGCAACTATAAATAGCGCCACAATTAAATAATACTTAAAAAATACAAGCACACGTTTTCTGTTGGTAGCTTTTTTTACAATACCGCCCCAAATTTCAAACAGTTTTTTTGCCCTGCCTTCAACAAACATTAAATTGGTTTTTACTACAATAGCTTTGCTATCAACAAGGTCTTGCTGCAAACTATCAAAATTATTTTTTTCGAGATGTTGTTTAGCAATTTCTCCAAATGTTTTTGTATTTAAAATAGCTGATTCGGCAACACCGGGCTTAGGAAATATGCCCCACAGTTTATCTTTTTTGCCCCATAACATCCAATATAAAATAGTTACAGCGCTTACTAAATTGGTATGATTATCTACCAAGGCAACATTGCCCACTAATTTTGCGCCTGCTAATTTAAGCGAATCTTTAATTCGTTCGTGCGCATTAATCCACATGTTGCGTGCACCAATTACGGTAATAACAGGGGTATTGTTTAATACTTTTCTAAAATATGGATTTTCTAAGAGGGATGTTGTTGGAATGCTTGGTGATAAAAACCAGGGCTGATAACCCAACACAATTAAATCGTATGAAGATTCTTTTAATTCAAAAGGCTCTAGTTCGGTTGGTTTGCTTAGCACACATTCGGGCATGGCATCAAAAAAACTATCGCTGCTCCATGGAAACGTAAATTTTTTAACGGGATTGATAATTACTTTTTCAACTGAAAAACCAGCCTCTTCAAATGGCAACATAAAATTATTGACGATATCGCCTAGCTGACCGGTTTGTGTGTAATAAATGGCTAGTACCTTTTTACTCATATTAGTTTGTTATGTTACTTAATATTTTTGATTGCTTGCTATAACTCAAAACGACTTGTTGGACTGCGGGCGAAAGCGTTTTAAAATTTTTACGAATGTAAATATTATCTTTTTCTAATTCTTTATGATAACCAAGTATTTTAGGTGCATTTTCTTGTATCATTAATCGCAAAAAATGATATTCTGCATTGGTACTATCTTTTTCTATTGCACTTTCTAGTTTAATTTTTCCGGCTTTAAAAGAAGCTAATTTGTTTCTTTTATTAGAAATGATGCCCGATTTTTTTAAGAGAAGCACAGCTTCATAAGCTTGCTTTTCTTTTATAGATGAGTTTTGTAAAAGTAATTGTTGTTGATTGATTTTTGTGCTGTCTTTACTTTCCATTGCCTTATAAAAAGAAGCTTTATCAAATTTTTGCGCACACACGCACATACTTAAACAAGTGAATAATAAACTGAATAATTTTATTTTAAAACTGCTTTGTGGCATTTAATATGTTGTAAGTTTGCAAAAATAAGCATTTATAAAATGAAGATTGCACTTTTTGGTTACGGTAAAATGGGTAAAGAAATTGAGCAAATTGCCCTGCAAAGAAATCATACTATTGTTTTAAAAATTGATAAAGACAATATAAAGAGTGTAACAGCGAATGAATTAAAACAAGCTGATGTTGCCATAGAATTTAGCACACCCGATACCGTTATACAAAATATTTACAAATGCTTTGAAGCAAACTTGCCCATTGTTGCCGGTACAACAGGTTGGTACAATCATTTTGATGAAATAAAAGCTGCTTGCCTTACTAAAAATCAAGCTCTTTTTTACGCGACTAACTTTAGTCTAGGCGTAAATTTATTTTTTAAAATGAATGAGCAATTGGCTAAAATGATGAATAATTTTTTAGATTATGAAGTCAGCATGCAAGAAATTCATCACATATATAAATTAGATAAACCAAGCGGCACAGCCATTACAACAGCCGAAAAAATAACTGCCAATCATTCTCAAAAAAATAAATGGAGTATAGAAAACAACACCGATAAAAATTTATTTATTGATGTGGTTCGCACGGATGAAGTGCCTGGAACGCATACTGTATCTTATACTTCTGCTGTTGATGAAATTTCTATTACTCATAAAGCTTTTAACCGCAAAGGATTTGCGCTAGGTGCAGTTTTAGCGGCTGAGTTTATTCAAAATAAAAAAGGTGTTTTTACCATGAATGATTTATTAAATTTATAACCAAGAAATTAAACTATGCTTATAAAAAACGATAAAAAAACAATTCGCGCCTGGACTTTTTACGATTGGGCAAATTCGGTTTACCCATTGGTCATTTCGTCGGCTATCTTTCCTATCTTTTACGAAAAAGTTACTAAAAACGATTTAGGCGGCATGATTCCGTTTTGTGGCGGCGAGTTTATAAATACCGCTTTTTACGGCTATGTGGTAGCAGTTTCTTATTTAATTGTTGCTTTTTCATCGCCTTTATTATCGGGCATGGCAGATTATTCTGACAGCAAGAAAAAAATGTTGCAATTTTTTTGTTACCTCGGTTCGTTTAGTTGTATTGCCATGAGTTTTTTTAGCACCCAACATATTATTTTAAGCATGTTTGCTTTAATGCTTGCCAGTGTGGGCTATTGGGGGAGTTTGGTTTTTTACAATGCGTATTTACCCGAAATTGCAGATACCGACCAACACGATAAAATAAGCGCACGCGGTTTTGCCATGGGTTATGTGGGCAGTTCTCTATTACTGATTGCCATTTTGGTGTTAGCCGTTTTTACCAAAACAATTCCTAAAATACAATATACGTTTGCTTTGGTAGGTATTTGGTGGCTTGGCTTTGCCCAGATTACTTTTAGAAGATTATCTTCTTCCGTTAAACCTAAAAACGAGAAAGCGCATTTGTTAAGCAGTGGTTACAAAGAGCTAAAAAATGTGTGGATAGATTTAAAAAACCGTATGCAACTACGCCGTTTTTTAGCCAGTTATTTTATGTATAACATGGGCGTTCAAACTATTATGATTATGGCTGTACCATTTGCTACCAAAGCAATTGTTTGGGAAAGTGAAGGGCAAAAAACACAAAGTTTAATTATTTCTATTTTAATTATTCAGTTTTTAGGGGTTGCAGGTGCGTTTATGATGTCTAAATTATCATCCATAATAGGTAACATAAAAACCATTGGTTTAAACATTATAATTTGGATTGTTATTTGTGTTTTTACCTATGTAGTGGTAGATACCCCAATGGAATTTTACATTACCGCAGCAGGCGTAGGGCTTGTTATGGGTGGTATTCAGGCAATATCGCGCAGTACATATTCTAAAATGTTGCCTGAAACGAAAGACCATGCCAGTTATTTTAGCTTTTATGATGTAAGCGAAAAAATTGGCTTGGCTATTGGTACCACAACGTTTGGTTTAATTGAAGATTTAACAGGAGGTATTAGAAACTCCGTTTTATCATTAATAATCATTTTTATTGTTGGGTTTGCTTTGTTACTTCGTGTTCCAAAAGAGGTAAAAGCCTAATATCTTACCAGATATTTCATAGTGTTTTTAGAATAATGTAGGAAATGTTATATGTACTTTTCAGTCCGAGCGAAGTCGAGGACTTATAGAAGAAGAAAAGCCTATTACTTCTCGACTTCGCTCGAAGTGACAAAAAATCCCACATTATTCTACAACATTACCAGATATTTGTTAAAACCGACCACTTATCAAAAAACTACCGCCACTTATTAAAGAAATTATTTAAGAGGCTTAATCTGTTGTAATTTTATGGCAATTTGAGGGATAATTTAGCTTTTTAAACAAAATTGTTAATTAACCTTCAGAATGAGTTTACTAACCTCATAATATTGTAGTTTAGCGCTTTGAAAGTTACATTTGTCTAAGTATTAATCATTTAACTATCTGTGAAAAAAATATTTGCCATCATATTGTTCGTGTTGTCTGCTTTGGTGCAGGCTCAAAACAATGTGTCGCACACTTGCACAGATAATGCAAACCCATCTTTATTTAATTATAATATATTAGAAACCGCATTCATCAAGCAATTAGATATTACTCGCCTGGAGGGTAAATTGTTTTTTAATTACGCTGCCAAGTACGAGTATTTAGGCATGAAAGAATATTTCGCCCAAATAAAAGAAGGCTCTATTACCAAAGAAAATGCTCAACAATATTGGACAAACAAACTGTCTTATTTAAAAGATTTATATACGTATAAATATTTGCCTTTTGTTGAACAAGAAAAACAAGCCGAAGCAGAACGGTTAAGCAAAAGTGCTTCAGCCCAAAGAACAAATAATAGCTGTAACAATTTAGATTTTTCAGCCGGAAATACAAGCAATTGGGTGGGGCAGTGGAACAACCAAGGAACATCGGGTACACTTGTTAATGGGGGCGGACAACCAAACCAAGGTTATGGCGCCTTAACCGTAAATGGCTTAAATTCTAGCGGATTTAATACAGCCGGGTATGTACATGAGTTATGTAATGGTGGTACAGATCCGCACGTACCCATTAATCGTGTGGCACCCGGGCACAGCTACTCATTACGTTTAGGAGATGATGCGTCTTATGCGCCAAGCAACTCTAACGGGCAAGCTGTTTTTCCATTCAATCATCAAGTAATATCAAATACATTTCAGGTAACAGCTGCCAATAAAACAATAACCTATTGGTATGCCGTAGTTTTAGATCAAGGTGCCGGTAATGGAAATGTGCACCCGGCATCAGAACAACCTTATTTTAATATAAGAATGTATGACGCTAATAACGTAGAAATTGCTTGTCCGCAATATGATGTTAACGTTACCGATGCGCAAAATGTAGGTGGTTTTCAAAGTTTGATTGATCCTACAGGAAACCATCAATTTTTTTATAAAAACTGGACTCCTATTTTTATTCCTTTATTAAATTACGTGGGGCAAACGGTTACCATAAAATTTGAAACCAGCGATTGCAGCAGAGGAGGACATTTTGGCTATGCTTACCTAGCGGTAGATTGCGCACCACTAACCCTTATTGCATCTTTACCACAACCTTGTATTAATGGTAATACAACCTTACAAGCGCCTCCAGGTTTAGCAACTTATAACTGGACTGGCCCTGGTTTTGTAGGCTCTAACGCGGTGCAAACTGCTACGGTAAATATTGCAGGAATTTACTCGGTAAGCATGACAACCTATGCTAACGCAGGACAAACAGGTTGTACACTTGTTTTAAGTGATACGGTTGTTGCTTCAACAGCAGCACCAGTTGCATCCTTTTCGGCTACAACAACTTGTTTAAACGTAAGTAATAGTTTTACTGATTTATCTACTTTATTACCTAACCAAGGTACGTTAACGTCGTGGAATTGGAATTTTGGCGATGGTACAACCCTAAACGCAAATAACCCAACGCATCTTTATGCTGCACCAGGTACTTATCCTGTAAGTTATACCATAACAAGTTCGGTAAATTGTACAGATACTTATAGTGCCTCGGTTACAGTAAATCCATTGCCAACATCGGCATTTACAACAAACACAGTTTGTGTGGGTAATCCTACTTCGTTTACAAATACATCTACACCTGCAAATGCTTTATTTCATTGGAATTTTGGCGATGGAAATGGAACATCAACTCTTCAAAATCCAAACTATACGTATGCAAACTCAGGGGCTTACGCGGTTACTTTATCGGTTACCAATACCTATAGTTGTTCGGCATTATCAACTAATACAGCTGTTGTAAACGCATACCCAATAGTAAATTTTACTGCGCCAACAGTTTGTTACGGAGCTACTACTATTTTTAATAATACAACAACTCCCGCCACAGGCGTAACCTATAATTGGAACTTTGGAGATTTAGCAGCAATAAATGATACCTCTACAACTAAAAACCCTAGCTATCAATACACCGATCCAAATTCACTTTCTTATAATGCAACACTTGTAGTAACTTCATCAACCGGTTGTGTGTCATCAAAAACAAACACGGTAACAGTTAATCCAATTCCAGCCATTACGGTAACATCTCCGTCTTTATTTTGTTGGAATGATATTATTTCATCGCCTTCTATTACAATCTCGCCGGCTAATACCAACCCAACTTACGTTTGGACAAACAATAATACTTTAATAGGATTAAACGGTTCGGGTGCAGGAATCCCACCCATTTTTACTGCCGGATTAAACACAACAGGCGCTAATATTACAGGAGTAATTAGTATTACGCCGCACTTAAACGGATGTATTGGTTTACCACAAAGTTATAGTATAACGGTTAAGCCTACACCAATTGTTACGCAACCAAGCTTAAATTATTGTCCGGGAGATACTGTGCCAGTCTTAACATTTACAGCATCGCCTGCGGCAGCAACTCCAAATATAACTTGGAGTACTGTTAACTCTCCTTTTATTGGTTTAAATACCACAAGCGGAACTACATCTATCCCCATGTTTTATGCTATTAGTAATTTAGCCAGTGCAGAAAGTAATGTTATTACCGTTCATGATAATTTAAACGGATGTGCAGGACCAACAGCTACTTTTTCTATTACAATAAATTCAAACCCAACGGCGAAGTTTACCTATATAAATGCCTGTGATGGCAATCCAACTAACTTTATAGATCAATCTATACCAAATAGTGGGGTGATAGCTCAATGGAACTGGAATTTTGGAACGGGTACAGCATCTGGGCACAGTCCGAGTTTTTTACTTACACCAGCAGGTACTTATACTGTAAACTTACAGGTTACTAGCAATAAAGGTTGCAAGCATGATACCACAGAATCTGTTACAGTAAACCCAAGTGCTGTGGTTAGTTTTGGAGCAGTTGCGGTAGCCGGTTGTCCGCCATTTACAGCTACTTTTAGGGATACGGTTTCGGCAACGCCAGCTATACAATCTTGGAATTGGAATTTTGGTAACACCGCCACGGTTACTTACACTAACAATACATTTACATCTTTAGATTATGCAAATACATCGCATACCCAAAGTAGCTATTATAGTGTAAGTTTAAGTGTTAATGCAGTTAATGGTTGTATAACAACAGTTACAAAAAATAGTTACATACAAGTTTATCCAAGGCCATTAGCGGGGTTTACGTATAACCCAAAATATGCCGATATTATAGAACCAAAAATTGATTTCTCAGATCAATCTTTAGGCGCAAATGGTACAAATGCCTATAATTGGAATTTTGGTGATATTTATGAAACTACAGATTCTTTAGCAATATCTAACATCGCTAACCCTACGCATTTATATAGCAATCAAATCCCATCAAATTATACAGTAACTCAAGTTGTATCAAATGCTTTTGGGTGTAAAGATTCGGTTACAGAAATTTTAATCATACACGAAGCTGTTACATTTTATATACCAAATGCTTTTTCACCAAATTCGGATGAAAAAAACCCGGTTTTTAAAGGCACAGGTATTGGTATAAATAACAGCACTTTTAACTTATGGATTTTTGATAGATGGGGTGCCGAAATATTTCACTCAACCGATTTAGAAGTTGGCTGGGATGGCAATTATCACGGCAATCAAGCCAAAGAAGATGTATATGTTTATAAAGTTAATTTTACCGATAATTTGGTTAGATTTCATGAATATCATGGCACGGTTACACTCATTAGGTAATTTATGAATGTTACAGAATCTCCTCAAAAAGTACATTTTAAAGGATTAGATACATTAAGAGCCATTGCAGCAATAGTTGTGGTTGTTAGCCATATTGAATTAATTAAATCCAGAAACGGAATCCCCGCCTTAAACATTCATTATCTTAAATTACCAGACGATCATCTTGCGGTGATATTATTTTTTATCCTCAGCGGATTTCTTATTACCTATTTATTAATGAAAGAAAAAGAAGATAACGGATCAATTTCTTTTAAAAATTTTTATTTACGAAGGATATTTAGAATTTGGCCAGTATATTACCTAGTTATTATTTTATCGTTTATTTTATTTAACCCAAAATATACTTTTAAAACTATTGCCTTATGCCTTGGTGTTTTTCCTAATATAGCCAGTGCGTTAAATATAGAATGGGATGTTAGTCCGCAAATATGGTCTATTGGCGTAGAAGAGCAATTTTATCTTTTTTGGCCTTTGCTTATCTATATAATTCCAAAAAACAAATTACTTACATGTTTACTTGTTTTTTTTATTGCCTATACCATATTACCACATGCCATAAGATTTACCAACGGCTTCACTTTTAAAAGCGATGAACTAAATATGTTTACCGATAAGTTTTTTCCCCAATCTAAATTTAATTGCATGAGTTTAGGCGGCATTTTTGGTTATTTATATGCTTTAAAAAGAAAAGAACTTGGTTTTTTTTATAAAGGTATAATAGCTTATCCGTCCATTATTCTTTCGTTTGCATTGTGGTTTACCGCCTTTAAAATCGCTAATTTTAATGATGTGCTCTATTCTATTCTTTTTGGAATAATGATATTAAACGTTGCCACCAATAAAAATTTAAAAATTAATTTAGATTTTAAACCATTAAATTTTTTAGGTAAAATATCGTATGGTATATATATGTATCATTGGATAATTATTTTGCTGGTAATTAAATTCATCCCAACTAACCTGATTGCTAATCACTTAACATACAACATCATACTATATCTAACCGTATTAGGTTTAAGTATTTTTGTTGCGTTTATATCCTTTAAAACTATCGAACGGTATTTTTTAGGATTAAAAAATAAATACCAAACAAAATATAAATAAGCATGGTATTAAATAAATGTGTATATTTGCGTACTTCATCTAAGAAGATTGTATCTCAGTCTATTTGTAACAAAATTGCAATCCGATAAATTTTACAGCTTCTAACTAGAAGTACCCAAAAGGTATATTTAGCATTTACGTGCTTTTTGGTTTAAAATAAACAAATGCAAAAAAAATAATATAATAAAACAATAAAATGAAAAACGGAGTAGTAAAATTTTTTAATGAAACCAAA
>JBDTJJ010000424.1:0-2913 GCA_039935895.1 Bacteroidia bacterium
CAAAAGAAATGGACTGCCCCACCCTGTTGCATCTAAATTATAATATTGTAATAAAAAAGTATTTTCATTTGCAGTTCCAATTCCGCCTTGGGCTGTTATTTTTAATTCGGGGTTCAATACAAATGGAAAACGATTGGCAAGCGTTAAAGCGCTTTGACAATCATTATATAATTCTTGAAATAATTCAACTCTTTTGTTTTTAAACTCTTCCAATATAGGTCCCATTAAAATTCCATTCGAAACAAAAGTATGACCGCCGCAATTTATACCAGACTCTATTCTGAATTCAGAAACCCATAAACCTTTTTTAGCTAGGTATTTTCCTTGAATGAGTGCCGATCGATAATCACTTACTTTAAGAATTACTTTTTTCCTTATTAAACCATTAGCATCAGGATAGAAATCACTAAATTTTTCGCAATAACTAAATAATCGAGGATTCATTCCTGCAGAAAAAATTACAGAAGAGTTTACTGTGCTTTCTGCATATCCTCGCAGGGCTGCCAAAGCATCCGAGTATTCGTTTGGTAATTCTTCTCCGTTTTTATCATAGTTTTTTTTATCAAGCTTAGTCATAATGTTTACATCAATAGAACCTGGCACAATAAATTCTTTTAAGGCTTTTTGAATGGCAACCTTTTCATCTTCTTTGCATATAGATAAAGAATTATATAATTTTTTTTGCGGCGATTGATCCGGAAGCATTTGAAAATACTGGTTAATATCATGCCCGGTTTCGAAGTCCTCAGCGCGTATTTTTTCGATTTGTTTGCCTACAATATAATCTAGCAGATTAAGATACGCTCGTATTCTTTTTGCTCGAGAATCTTCTTCGGTGATTGAAATTTTTATGTATTCAATATTTTCATTTTTGCAAAGAACTTCTCGCATTTGTTCTATAAGTTGATCTTCAATTATAGACAGTGCAGATGTTATTCCATATTTTGCAACTTTTACCGGCGTATCAATTGTAAAACCCAATCCCATTACAGGAATATGGAAAGAATGTGGTGATTTAAAATTCATCATGTAATTATTTAATGCTATCGACTGCAAATATATTTACTTTTTTTAAATCGGACAACATTATCCGATTTAAAAAATGTTTTACTTTATGATTAAAATCATTTCGACTCTCAGTTTTAAAATATTACTTAGCAAAATATTTTAACCTTTAATATCAATATTATGAAAACAACACTTAAACTACTTACCGTAGCATGTATTATGAGCTTATTTTCTTGTTCATCAGGAACAGAAGTAAAAGCCGAAGAAAACAGCACTCCCGTTGCAGCAACCACAGAGGCACCTTTAACTGGGCAATCAGGCGTTCAGGATGATGCTTCAAATCCAAACGTTGTTCAGGTTGCTATCAGCAGCAAAGATCACACAACATTAGTTGCCGCAGTTAAAGCAGCCAAATTAGTTGATGCATTAAGCAATGCAGGACCTTTTACTGTTTTTGCTCCTACCAATGCTGCCTTTGATAAATTACCAGCAGGAACAGTAGAAGGATTACTTAAACCTGAAAAATTTGAAGATTTAAAAAGCATTTTAGAATACCATACTTATGTTGGCGTTTTAAAAGTTGAATACATGCAAGACGGACAAGATTATGAAATGGTTAACGGAGGAAAAGTAAAAATTACAAAAAAGGGAGGCAAAACGTATGTTAACGGTTCTGAAATTCTTGCTTCAATACCAGCGGCAAATGGAATTATTCATGTAATTGGCGATGTATTATTGCCAAAATAAAAACGCCTAAATCAATGGGAAAATCAGTAATAATTTCTGTTTAGGTAACAACAGAGTTATTTATTAACTTTTTTCATCGTGGACATTTGATTAGGCAAGAAGGCTGTTCAAAAGAGCAGCCTTTATTTTATATAATCATTTCTTAATATGATTTAAATCATCAACTAATCATTTAGTTTTATCGAATTTTGTAAAAATATTACGATGTTAAAACCAGAAATAATAAAATCAATAACCAATTTATATGGTTATGAAGAATATAGAAACCTTGTAATTTCTCTTGCAGACGAAAAGAAAACTACAGGAGAGCAAACCGAAGAACACATTGCTGCTACATTAATTAATTCGCAACGTATAAAAAGAATCGACAAGCAATGTGAACTTAATTCAGAATTAAAGAACGCGTTAGATTTAATTGGCACCCCATATAAATGGATTGTTATTACTGAGTCGTGGTGCGGCGATGGTGCGCAAAACCTTCCTGTAATTGCTAAAATGGCAGCGTATAGTTCTCACGTTAATTTGCAAATAATCTTAAGAGATCAAAACTTAGAAACAATGGATATGTTTTTAACCAATGGAAGCCGATCTGTACCAAAATTAATTTGTCTTGATGCAAATTCAAATAAAATTATTGGTACCTGGGGGCCTCGACCAAAAACAATTCAGAATATGGTTGTAGATTATAAAGCTAAATTTCCTAATGCTGACCACGAAGAGTTTGTTACCAGTCTTCACTTGTGGTACGCAAGAGATAAAACGCAAGCCATACAACTAGAATTTACCCAACTCCTAAAAGAATGGAGACTTAAAGAAACTGCTTAAACTATTTAAATAGTTTCATTTGCATAATGGTAGAAATATTTTGAGCTCTTTGCTTAATTAAATTTGCATTGCCTCCATCAAACAACTCATCAACGGCTTGGTTAAAAAGGATGGTCCATTGCTGAAAATCATTCATTGACATTTGACTTTTTTTATGAATATCAAAATGCTGTTGCATTGGATTGCCACTATAAGTGCCGCTATAAAAAATAATGTTTTCCCAAAATTTATACATTACTGATAAATGATTTTCCCAATCAACTTTTACTACCTCCGTAAAATAATGATTTAGGGTTTTATCTTTTTTAATTTTTTCGTAAAAAAGATTGACTA
>JBDTJJ010000425.1:0-3512 GCA_039935895.1 Bacteroidia bacterium
GGTGGTTTGGTTGCGCCTGAAAGTAATGATAATCCGTGGGGCTATAAATTTAGCTGGAATCCAAGAAATGTAGTGGTAGCCGGACAAGCAACAGCTCAGTATTTACAAAACGGAGAGATTAAATACATTCCTTACAACCGTATTTTCACACAAATTGATACCATAGATGTTGATGGTGCTAAATATGATGCGTATGCAAATCGCGATTCATTAAGTTATATCCATCCTTATAAGTTAGATACCGCAAAAACTATTTTACGCGGAACGCTTAGGCAAATAGCCTATTGCAAAGCTTGGAATGTGTTTGTAAAAGTTGGTTTAACCGACGATACGTTTACGATAAAAGACAGCAACAAAAAAACATACGCTCAATTATTGCAATCATTTCTGCCAAATAAAACTAATTCTGTAAAACAAAATCTACTAGATTTTATGGGTAAGGAAGCAGATGCCGAAGTTATAGAAATGATAGAATGGTTAGGCTTTTTCGGCGATGTAAAAATAGAATTACAACAAGGCACGCCTGCACAATTGTTGCAAAATCTTTTAGAGAAGAAATGGTTGCTAAAACCTAATGATAAAGATTTAGTAGTGATGCAACACCAGTTTGAAATTGATAATAGTAAGAACGCAAAACTTCCTAAAAAAATAATTTCATCTTTGGTTGTAACCGGCACCGATCAAAACCATACAGCTATGGCTAAAACAGTGGGCTTGCCATTAGGTATATGTGTTAAAAATTTCTTGACAGGTAAATTTAATTTAATAGGCGTGCAAATCCCTATTCATAAAGAAATATACGAACCTTTGTTGCAAGAGTTGGAGCAGCATGGTATTTCATTTAAAGAAACTTTTATATCCTAAGTAAATTGACGTTTAGACAACATTTAAAAGCCACTAGCATATTATCTATTCCTATTATTATTAGTCAGGTTGGGCACATTGTAACCTCCATGTCTGATAATATTTTTTTGGGTTTTATTGGTATAGAACAACAAGCCGCAGGCATTCTATCAGGTAATGTATTTATGTTGTTAATGGTTTTTTCTATTGGTATGTCGCAGGGATTAACGCCTTTGGTAGCAGGCGCACATGTAAATAATCAATTAACTCAAAAAGCATCTTTATTAAAAAATTCGTTGTTGCTTAATTTCATCATCAGTATTATATTATTTGGTTTAGCTAGCATTTTTGCGGCTAATTTAAGTTTATTAAATCAGCCAGCAGATGTAGCTATTTTAGCTCGACCTTTTATTGAAGTTATTTCATTTTCTCTGGTACCTGTTACTATATTTTTTACATTAAAACAATATGTTGAAGGATTATCTAACACGCGAGCATCTATGTACATAAGTGTTATTGGAAACATTCTAAACATTATTTTAAACTACGGTCTTATTTATGGCAAATTGGGGATGCCTTGTTTGGGCTACATGGGAGCGGCTTGGGCAACTTTTTGGGCGCGTGTTTTTATGGCAATTGCTTTTGCTTTATACATTGTTTATCACAAAAAATTAAAAGAAATTGTACAACCTTTTTTGCAGGAAAAAATTACGGCAGTTCAATTAAAAAATTTGTTTAATATCGGTATTGGTCCGGCATTACAATTTACGTTTGAAGTAGCCGCCTTTGCCCTTGCAGGTATTATGGCAGGTTGGCTAGGCAAAATAACGTTAGATGCACACGGCATTGCACTTAGTATTGCAGCTTTTACCTATATGTTTACCAGCGGCATTAGTGGAGCTGCAACTATTAGAGTGGCCAATTTCAAGGGACTAAACGATTGGAAAAATATTAAAATTGCAGGTAATGCAGGTTTTATTTTAGCCGGTATTATCATGTTATTGTTTGCTGGAGTGTTTTTATTATCCTATGAAACTTTGCCAACTTTTTTTAATAAACATGCCGAAGTCATAAAGCTTTCATCGGGTTTACTTTTAGTAGCCGCTGTATTTCAGTTTTTTGATGGCATACAAGTAACGGGGTTGGGCATTTTACGTGGATTGAGCGATGTAAAAGTGCCTACCATTATTGCACTTACTGCTTATTGGATTATTGCCTTACCATTAGCTTATTACTTAGGTTTTATACTAAAATTAGGAATTAATGGCGTTTGGTATGGCTTAACGGCTGGTTTAATATTTTCTGCTATTACACTTTATACAAGGTTTAATTACATTCTTAAAAAGCAATTATAATTTTGGTCGTTACGACGATTTATTAATTCATTTTTATTGTTTTAAAATGGAATTAATGAATGCTGAAAAAGCATTTCAAAAAAGCTTTACACTACAATCCCTAACGCAAATACAACGTTAATTTTTATTGAAATAAAAATGTATATTTAAAATTAGAGACGTAATTTAGCTAATATTTTCAAACCAATTAATGACACTACATTTTTATAAATATCAAGGTTGTGGTAACGATTTTATATTGCTTGACAACAGAAACAACGCTATAAATTTAACTCCACCGCAAATAAAAAATATGTGCGACAGGCATTTTGGTATTGGTGCAGATGGCTTAATGTTGCTTGAAAATATAGATGGGTTTGATTTTAAAATGGTTTATTACAATAGCGATGGAAACCAAAGCAGTATGTGCGGTAATGGTGGGCGCTGCATAACGGCTTTTGCAAATAAATTAAATATTATAAAAAATAAAGCACATTTTTTAGCCATTGATGGCGAACATCTTTCTGAAATAAAAAAAGAAATTATTTCTTTAAAAATGAATGATGTAAAAACTATTGAAACTCATAATGATTATTATTTTTTAAATACCGGCTCACCACATGTGGTTAAATGGGTTGAAAACATTAATGATTATAATGTTTTTGAAGAAGGAAAAAAAATAAGATACAGCGAACCATTTAATAGCAAAGGCGGGACAAACGTAAATTTTATTCAGAAAAAAAATGATGATTTGCAAATACGTACATACGAACGCGGTGTTGAAAATGAAACTTTAGCTTGTGGAACAGGTGTTACAGCCGCTGCTTTAGTTGATGCGTTTATAAATAATACTTCAGCAAATAATTGCCATGTAATTTCTTTGGGTGGAAATTTAAGTGTTAGCTATAAAAAGCACGCCGACAATTCTTTTACAGATATTTGGTTAAAAGGCCCGGCCGAATTTGTTTTTGAAGGCGATTATATTGTAAGTTAGTAAAATGCTTTTACTTGTTCTTATACTATTTGGCCTTTCCGGAATTTTATTTTCTTCATTTGCTAAAAACCGAACCGTACTTATTTTATTACTGAGTGCCATGGCAATTGGTGCTGTAAGCCTGCCATCTCTTTTATTTTGCTTTTTAATTGCTTCGGTAAATTATTTATTTGTAAAAAATGTAGTAAATAAAACAAGTGTATTTATTGCCTGTATTTGTTTTAATGTTTTTGGTTTAGCTGCCTTTCATTATTATGAAATATTTTACCAAGAATGGGGCGTTGTACCTTTGCTATTTGGCGTTACCTACCTCACGCTTCAGTTTATAGACTATGCTTGCA
>JBDTJJ010000426.1:0-3999 GCA_039935895.1 Bacteroidia bacterium
TTTTTCGTACTTGTGGTTAACTAATAAAAAATTACATCAAGATAAAATTTTCGGCGCTTACAAAATTTCGGAGTTGTCTGTTAATAGTGAAAAACTTGAACTAGGACAAGGGAAATACACAAAAAAACCAATGCTTTATTTTGAATTTCGTAATGGTTTTATTCTTACCGCAAATGATAGTTCTTACGCTGGAAGCTATGAAATAAAAGCCGACAGCATTTTTCTTTCCTTCGACAAAACTTTTAGAAATATTAAATCGTTAAAAGCGATAATGAACAATGAAAAGAGAATACTAAAAGGATTGACAAACGACAAACAAGCTTTTGAAATTGATTTAGAAAAGATAAGAAATGAGAAACTAAACTATAGAGACGACAGATGGAATGAAGATAAAAGACCATCTTGAAGTCAGTAGCCGCTCCGCTGCATTTGCAATGCTGCGGTAATTAATGTTTTCATCTTCTTTTTCCTTAATGCTTCGACTGCGCTCAGCATAAACTTTAAAGCAAAAAGTCAAGAAAGTTCCGATCTGCTGCGCACAGGTAAAACTGCTCCGCGGACTTTCGGGCTAACGCGCTGCGCTGATTGATGATTTTCTGCATAAGCAGTAGAGGGTATGACTCATTACTTCTCGACTGCGCTCGAAGTGACATTAATTCAACATTATTCTATAACATACACGCTGTTTTAATTGATGATTTTCTGCATAGGTAATAGGTTTTTGGAAGATTAGATAGGCTGTCAGTTCAAGCGCAGTAGAGAACTAAACAAGAGGCGATAAACAACATTACTTGGTAATTACCTTTTTTAATTACTTTTGATTGACAGTAAAATAAATAAACCGAAACCTCATAACTATGAACGCCACGCAAAACATTGGAGAACTGATTAAAATGCTAATGCCACTAATTATTTTCCTTGTAATTTGGGAAGGAGTTTGGAAATTAATTGCAATGTGGAAAGCAGGACGAAATAATCATCTTGCTTGGTTTATTTGCATTGCTCTTATTAACACCGTAGGAATTTTACCAATTGTTTACATTTTAACGCATCGCAAAAAACCTGCGACAGAATAAAAGTAACCTCACTACACTGCATTTGTAATGCTGCGGTAATTAATTTTTTCACCTTCTTTTTCCTTAACGAAAAAGAAGCAAAAAGTCAAGAAAGTTCCGATCTGCTACGCACAGGCTAAACTGCTCCGCGGACTTTCTTCCTGCCCGCTGCTTCGAATATAGTTTTTCTTCATAAGCTGCATCCTAAAGCAAGCGCGTTCACACAAATCCGCTCCGCTGCATTTTTAATGCTGCGAAAAATTAGTAAACTAAGTTGTTGTTTGTAAAATTCAAGTATAAAATAAAAATAATACACCGCAGGATTACAAATCCTACGGAGCGGTTAAACTGCTATATAGATAGAGTAAATCCCGCCCGCTCCGCTGCATTTTTAATGCTGCGAAAAATTAGTAAACTACGTTGTTGTTTGTAAAATTCAAGTATAAAATAAAAATAATACACCGCAGGATTACAAATCCTACGGAGCGGTTAAACTGTTGTGCAGATAGAGTAAACCCACCCACTTCGACAAGCTCAGTGCAGGCTCTAACCCCTCCAAGGAGGGAAATTGGTTAGCATGACAATGACAACAAGAAATTAAACCACTTTATTAAGCATACTTAAAGCCATATCGGCTGCCATACGTATGTTGCGTTCTCGGTTGTTGCCAAAAATAAATTTTTGTGCGGTAACTTCTGTCTTGGTGGCAATGGCAATACATACTGTACCAATTGGCTTATCGGGTGTTTCGCCTGTTGGGCCTGCAATGCCGGTGGTGGCAATAGCATAATCTGTATTAAACTTTTTTAAAATACCTGCTGCCATTTCTTTAGCGCACTCTATAGATACGGCTCCAAAGTTTTTAAGTGTATCTGGACTTACTTTTAATTCGGCAATTTTAATATCGTTTTCGTAGGCAATAATACTTCCTTTATAATAGGCCGAACTACCCGCAATAGAAGTTAGTAAGTGTGAGATGTAACCGCCCGTGCAACTCTCGGCAATTGAAATGGTTTTACTCTTTTTAGTAAGCACTTCTCCAATAATACTTTGAAACGTTGGCGCAGCTTTACCTAATTCTTCTTCGCCATAAATATAATCGGCGGCTAGTTTATAAACCGCTTCGGCTTCTTTATCTACCAAGGTTTTTAATTTTTGCTTGTCCTCTCCCCTAGCCGTCAACCTTAATTTAACCATACCCGGCGAAGGAAGATAAGCCAATTTAATTTGCTTGGCTTCTAAATTATTTTCCCAATCGGTAAGTTTATCGGCCAAAAAACTTTCGCCAATACCTTGCGTTAAAATAGTACGGTGATAAATAAACGGAAGCGTGAACGTTTGTTTTAGTTTATCAAAACCATAATCCATCATAATACCTTTCATTTCAAAAGGTACGCCGGGCATACTGATAAAAACTTTGCCGTTATGATTGAACCACATACCGGGCGCGGTGCCGTGGTTATTAAATAACACTTCGCAATTAATAGGAACCTCAGCTTGTTTATTGTTTACCTCCAACATTGGTCGGTTACGTTTTGCAAAAAAATCAGTTACGTGTTTTAAAACCTCTTGGTTTACTACCATTGTAGTTTTAAAATATTCGCATAAGGTATGTTTGGTTATATCATCTTTGGTTGGACCTAAACCACCCGTCATAATAATAATATCGGCACGTTTTTCGGCAAGAGCAAGGGCTTCTAAAATATGTTGTTTATCATCACTTACCGACGTTATTTGTTTTACCGTAATGCCTAAATTGCTTAGCTCAGTGCCAAGCCACGCGGAATTGGTATCAACAATTTGACCTATTAAAATTTCGTCTCCAATGGTAATTATTTCTGCCAGCATGTGTTATTTTTCCTCAAAGTTGATAATATATTTTAAGATGCGCTATTGTTTTAATTTTTTATTTTTACTTTAGAACGGATGATGAAGTGGCTGCTATTTTTATTATTGCCTTGTTATGTTTTTTCTCAGAACTTAGCTGAGTTAAAAGCCTTTGATTACAGGCGTGCCGATAGCATTGCGCTTCATTTCCCTAAAAAGAAATACAAAACCGTTACCGAAATTGCCGCCGCACTTTGCGAAAACCTCACTACCGAACACGAAAAATTTAGAACCATTTTTAGGTGGATTACCGATAATATTGAATACAATAAAAGCGCGGCAAACGTTACAGATGCGACAAAAATTGTACGTAAAAACAAAGCTGTTTGTCAGGGGTTTTCTAATCTTTTAAAAGAAATGTGCAACACCGTAAACATACCTTGCGATGTAATTGTTGGTTACACAAAAACGGAAGTAAAAGACATTAATAAAAAACTAAAAAAGACAGATCATGCCTGGAACAGTGTACAACTTTATGGCCATTGGTATTTAGTTGATGTTACATGGGCAACCAGTAAATACAACGTGGTTACACATAAATATATGAAAGAATTTGACGAACATTATTTTATAACAGCTCCTAAAAATTTTATTTTAGATCATTTTCCAGAAGATAAAAAATTTCAGTTTTTAGATAAGCAAGTGAAGAAATCGGTATTTACAAAATGGCCGGTTTATTATGCCGATTACTTTCATTTTAATATTGAAAATATTTCGTTGCAAAAAGGCGCATTTAAGTGGCGTATAGATGATTCATTAAAGGTATATGTTACCAGTAATACTACGTTGAAAAATGCCGCGGTGCTCATTAACAACGATAGATTTGTTACGCCTGTTGATTTAAAGTTTGACGAAAAAGCAAAGCAATATTATTTTAATTATGCTTTTCCTGTAGCTGTAAAATCTGACTTTACCATTTACTTAAACGATAATTGTATTGCAGAGTATTTGGTTAATGTGAGGAAGTAAGGTTAAGGTTGAGATTTAGGCCAAGGTTAAGAATAAGATTTAGGGTGAGATTGAGGGTGAGATTAAGGTTGAGGTTGAGATGAGACTT
>JBDTJJ010000427.1:0-9812 GCA_039935895.1 Bacteroidia bacterium
CGCATATTGGTGCTGCTACTAACGAAGCACAAGAACGTATTGGTGTTGAATTAGCCGAGAAGATTATTGCTGCTTTGAAGTAGCGGTAACACCAATTAATTTTTATATTTGGAGGTATTGTTATATGAAAAATATCTTCTATAATTTATTTTATATTTTGCTTGGGGCTTTGATTATTATGGCTCCTACATTCTATAACGGATTTCCATTAGTTTATTCTGATACTGGTACGTATATCAACTCTGGAATGAAAGGTTTTGTTCCAAATGATAGGCCAGCTTTATATGGATTATTTATTAAGGCAACAAGTTTGGGCTTTTCACTTTGGCTTGTTGTTTTTATGCAATGCTTAATCTTGTCCTACATTTTATGGCTTGTTTTTAAACTAATAGTGAAAAACGATCAGGTAAAATATACTTTTATTCTGGTACTTGTTTTTTTAACCGCTTTTACTTCTATTGGTTGGTATGCCGGGCAAATAATGCCAGATATATTTACTCCAATTTGTATTTTATCAATGGGGCTATTGCTCTTTTATAAGGAAATAAAAAGCATAAATACATTGGTAGTTTCTGGTATATTTATTTTTTCTACAGGTGTCCATTTTTCAAATATTATTATTGCTTTGCTATTACTTTTTACCGTTTTTATTTTTGTAAAAGTGAAACGATCTTATTTTATAATGACGTTTTCTTTATTGGTACTAAGTTTATTATCGGTTGGAATAATTAATTATTCTATTGAGAAAAAATTTAGAATGAGTAAATCTGGAAGTGTTTTTATAATGGGTAGGTTAATTGATAGCGGAGTTTTAAAAACTTTTTTACAGGATAAGTGCCCTACCCAAGATTATGAACTTTGTGCCTGCAAAGATAGTTTACCTCGTAATAGCAGAGAGTTTCTTTGGTATGATTCAAGTCCATTACAAAAAATGGGTGGTTGGGATAACCCATCTGGTGAGTTTTCTGAAATAATTTTTGATGTATTCAAAAGTCCAAAACATGGTATGATTTTTATCGGTAATTCTCTTTCATCAAGTTTTTCACAACTTTTTCAAAATGAAATTGGTTCAGGACTTATATCTGAATGGTATGAACAGAAAGGCAGTCCACCATACGATGCCATTGCAACTTATTTTCCAAATCAACTTAATAGTTACCTTATATCAAGACAAAATAAAAATATATGGAGACAAGGTTTAAATTTTGATTTAATAAATACCATTAACTATTTATTATTAATAGGCAGTATGTTGTTTGTCATTTTAATTTTCCATCAAAAAACTATCTGGAATAATATAAGCCAAGCAACAAAGTATTTACTAATTATTTGTGTGTTGGGTATAATAATAAATGCAATTGTTACAGCCACTTTAGCCAATATTTATGATAGGTTACAGGCTCGTGTTAGCTGGATGCTTATTTTGAGTGTATTGCTTGTAATAGTCGGAAATTACAAAATAATTGCCGTGCCTATAAAAGGAAAAATTAACTACCTTTTTAAGTAAGCCTCTTTAATAACCCGACTATCCTCCTTAAAAATTAAAACAAACAAACACATCTGTTTTTTTATTCAGAGTAATATTTCTCTGTTTTGTCTAATATTTTTTTAGTTCAGACTGTTATTAGGTTTACAAAAACGAAGAAGTTTTGGTTGTGCTAAGAGATTTACAAGGGAAAGAATTTTATAGTAAAGTACTTATAACGCAAGAAGAAACACAACTTTTTGCCATAGATGCTACACAGCAAATCCCACCTGGCACTTATTTAATTGTGGCATCTTCTAATGGAAGTGTTTATAGTCAGAAAATTATTGTAAGAGAGTAATTTCTTATCCACAAGATGCTGTTACAATTGTTTTTTATTATCCATGTTAGAAAATTGCAATTATTGTGTTTTTTAATTACATTTGAGTAATTAACAAGCAATTACATGCAGATATTTTACGTATTATTTTTCATAATTTTTTTTCAATCAGCATATAGTGCAAATATAACCAGTAATGGTTCAAACGGCAATTGGAATTTGGGTTCATGTTGGGTTGGTGGATTCCCACCAGCTGCGGGGGACAATGCCATCATAGCCGCTGGAGATACTGTAACTATTTCAGCTAATACATCTATAACAAATGTAACACTTTTGGCAAATGGCTCATTAAATTTTTCATCGGCAAAAATATTATCCGTATCAGGAAACCTCTTAATGAATGCAGGTAGTTCTATCGATGGATCATCTACTGGAATAATTAATGTTTCCGGAACCTTTACAGGTGCTACTGGCGGAACGGAAACAATAGGACGACTTACCATAACTATTTCGAGTACTAGCACTATAAATGGCATCCTATTGTTTTCAAGTGCGGGTGGTACGCCTACATTTAGTAGCAATGTAACTGTTGCAGCAGCAGGAGGAATTAGTTTTTCGGCGGCACAAACAGTTGTTATGGGTGGTAATTTAAATGCAAACGCAGGCTCTGTTATTGGTGGAGGCAGCGCAATTGGCGTTATTAATATAGCGGGTGATTTTAATACCTTAACAGGAGGCACTACAACCATTGGAGGTGTAACTTTAAATATTACAGGTAATCTTGCCATAAAATCTCCTTCAGCTGTATTAAATGCTGCTTCGGCTAATAATACAATTAATCTTTCTGGCAATTGGACTGTTACAAGCACCGCCGCAGATCCATTTGTAGAAGGCCTAAGTTTAGTTAAATTAGTGGGAGCATCCGGTACACAAGCCATAACTACTGTTTTAGCAGCGGGAGAAACATTTTATAATCTTACCTTAACAAATAGTTCGGCTTCAAGCCCGGGTGTTAGTACATCAAAAAATCTTACTGTAACACAGGCATATAATCAAACTGGTTCGGGCAGCTTAGATTTAAAAGGACATACCTTGTTGGTTGCTTCACAAAACAATATAGGATCTTTTGTTACCTGTAATTTATCAGCAGGCCAAATTATTTCTTCTTCAGCAGGTGCGGTAATTAATTTTACAGATGCTAACGATTCAACCAACGTACTTTTTTCGGGCACCAATGTAGGAAGCGCTGCACGATCTATTCCATTAACTATTAATGTTGGACGTATGTGTTTAGCAAATCTTGAATTATACGGTGTAGGTAACTTTACTAAATCGCTTGACTACGGTACTACAAGCTGTGGTGGTGGTAACAAATATCACAACAAAGTTACATTTACAAGCCCTGCTTCTGGCGGACATTGGAGAATGGGAAATAACTCCGCGCCGCCAGATACTTTTTTGGCTGTATCAACATTTAATGCAAACGCAAACGGAAGCGCAGGCAATAATAATTTTATTTTAGGAGCTGGTTCTTCGGGTAATTATTATGCCGATTCGGTGTATCTTACAAGCACTACCGTAGGTGGTCTTTACGTTGGAAGAAGTAACGATAACAAAACAAATTCTCACACATTTAAGGGACCCGTTGTGGTAAACGTAGTTTTAACAGGCAATGTAACATTTGCAGAATCTAGCAGTTCTAAAAGCGATAGTGTAATTTTTAAAAACACGTTGCAATTAAACTCTTCTAACACTTCTACCGGCGATCTTTTTATAGGAAATAGCAGCGGATATTCTACCATTAATTTTACTAGTACGGGGCAACTTATAGATGGAAATATTAATGGCGCTACAAATATCTATTTTTATGGCGTAACTCAAACAGGTTCTTTGTTACAAAAAACAACGAGTACGGCCGCATCAAGCAGCACTATTTATTTAGGAAATTCTGCTGCCGCTAATATTTGGAATGGACCTGTAACCTTTGCTTCTGCCAATATCAATTTGGCAAATAGCACCTATAATGGCAATACAAATAATTTTACCGTCAGCGGCGCTGCTAGTCAAAACTGCACAGGAGGCAATACATTTGCAGCAGGAACCTTAACCAATTTTGTAAATAGTGGAACAGGATCTTGGAATTTAGCATATACTACTTTAGATAATTATAATGGAGACGTAACTTATGCTCGTTTCTCATCCGGAAAGCTTAACCCCGCATACGCAACAGCTTGTAATTATGCAGGAAATATTACCATTTTAGCAGGTTCCGATTCAGTTGATTTTGCTTCAGGTGGTGGTAATGTTGTTCTTTCAGGTACAAGTTCTGCAAATTTTACTAATAATGGTACCAAAGGAACCAGCATGAAAAGTATTACCATGAATAAAACTGGAGGTGCTAGTTTTACGCTTAAAAATAGCGTTGGCGTACCTGCCAATGGAAGTTTAGCATTAAATAGTGGATTACTTAATACATCTTCTTCTGCTTTTTTGTACTTAATGAAAGAAAATGTTACTGTACTTCCTACTGTAACATCGGCATCTACCAGTTATATAAATGGTCCAATGAGGTATGATATGTCTATTAGCGCATCAACTAAAAACTTGCTTTTCCCAATAGGAAAAGGAGCTGATTGTCGCCCGTTTACATTAACAGTCCAGCATAGCGGAACTACCTCTTATAGTTATATGGGAGAGGTTTTCGATTCATCTGCGGTTTATTCAAATTATACATTACCTGCAACTGTTGATACGGTTTCGGGTGTTCATTTTTGGAATATCAATCGCACAGTTACAAGCTCAGGTGTTTCAGCTTCGTCAACCAATCTTAATTATAGTGCAGGAGCTTATCCGCTTATTCAGCTTTATTTTGGGACTAATGATTATGTTTATCAAGGCGCTAATCTTACTATTGTAAAAAATACGGCTGCAGCACCAACCAAATGGATTGATATTGGAGCATCTTGTGCTTTGGGTAATTTTAGCACTCCGCAGGCAGGAAGCGTGATTTCGACAACTTCGGGCACGCCATTTAATTCGTTTTCAACGTTTACACTTGGTAGTAAGCTTACAGGGTGGAATTCTTTACCTATTGAGTTACTTAGTTTTACCGCTGTACCTAATGGCAGCAAAGTTGATCTTAAATGGGAAACAGCTACCGAAACCAATAACGCTTATTTTACAATAGAAAAAAGTAAAGACGGCGTACTTTTTACTAAACTGATAGATATACCTGGCGCAGGCAACAGCACATCTCAAAAAGATTATTACGAAAGCGATTATCAACCGTATGATGGCACATCTTATTATCGTTTAAAACAAACCGATTTTAATGGGGCTTATAAATATTTTCCGATGCAAATTATAAATTTTGCAGCATCAAAAAGCATCTTAGTTTATCCTAATCCTTTAAATAAAACAGATAACATTAGCGTAAAATTAAACGGTTATAAAAACGAACAAGTAACCGTTGTTTTAAGAGATATGCAGGGTAGAGAATTTTTTACCAAAGTTTTATTAAGCGATGAAAATAATCAACTTTTTATAATAGATGAGTTTCATTCTATACCAGAGGGAACTTATATTGTAACAGCCTCATCTAACGATAAAATTTTCAACTATAAAATTACGGTTAAATAATTTCATCTACAAAAAAGCAGTTGTTACGTTTAATAACTGCTTTCTTTAATGATTTTATCCCCTATCTATTTAACTAATTACGGTTGTCTAACGTTTGATGAGTCTATTTTATTTATCGAAAAAATAAAAGGTCTTTAGCTGTATTAACATGATCACCTCTTTTTTTTAACAATTTGTCTAAATTAATTTTTGGCGGATAGAATTTTAATTAGATTTATGGCAAAATCTTACATATGTAAGGTTAAAATGAAATCTATGAGAAAAAATATATTTTCAAATACGAAAAGTATTGCCTTAACTTTATTATTATTTATCATCACAGCTCAATTTAGCTATGCAGCACCTGGTAATGATAATTTTGCTAGTGCAACTGATATTACATCTTCAATTAATGCTGCTTGCACTTCAGGTGGTGCTTACACAACTGTTGGCGCTACACCCGACCAATCTAAAGGAACTTGCTGGAATAACGGACCCAACAATAACGTTTGGTTTAAATTTACGGCAACAGCTACAACATTTATAAATATTCGCGTAAAAGTTAGCGGGGCTGGAGAAACCATGCGCAACCCATTTGTAGCTATTTTTGATGGCACTCCTTCTCAATTAAACTGCCAAAATTATCAGGGCTCTGCAGTTGATTTAAGTTTAAGTTATTATGGTTTAATAGCTGGAAACACCTATTACATAGCCGTAGATAATTACTCTGGATATACAGGTAAATTCGATATCTGCGTAAGCGATGTACCAGATTATGATTATCCGCAAGGAGCTGTGGACTTAACCTCAGCAATAAACACAAGCTGCCCTACTGGAGGAACATATAATACAACCTACGCAACACCCGATAACAGCAAAGGAACTTGTTGGAGTAACGGCCCAAACAATAATCGTTGGTTTAAATTTACAGCTACTGCAACAACATTTATTAACGCACAAGTAAAAGTTAGCGGAGCTGGCGAAACTATGCGTAACCCTTTTGTAGCCATTTTTGATGCTAGCTTTACACAAGTAGCTTGTCAAAATTATCAAGGTGCTGCTGTAGATTTAAGTTTAAGTTATTACGGTTTAATACCCGGAAACACCTATTACATAGCCGTAGATAATTACTCGAGTTACACAGGAACCTTTGATATTTGTTTGAGCGATGTACCCGATTATGATTATCCACAAGGTGCCATTGATTTAACAGCATCAATTAATTCGGTTTGCGCAACAACTGGAGTTTACAAAACTTCATTTGCTACCCCAGATAATTCAAAAGGAACTTGTTGGAGTAATGGCCCAAATAACAACCGCTGGTTTAAATTTACGGCTACTGCAACAACGTTTATTAACGCACAAGTAAAAGTTAGTGGAGCTGGCGAAACTATGCGTAACCCTTTTGTAGCCATTTTTGATGCTAGCTTTACACAAGTAGCTTGTCAAAATTATCAAGGGGCTGCCGTAGATTTAAGTTTAAGTTATTACGGTTTAATACCCGGAAACACCTATTACATTGCTGTAGATAATTACTCTGGATATACAGGCACATTTGATATTTGTTTGAGCGATGTACCCGATTATGATTATCCGCAAGGAGCTGTTGACTTAACTTCTACAATAAATACTGGATGCCCTTCTGGAGGAAATTATACAACAACATATGCTACACCCGATCACAGCAAAGGAACTTGCTGGAGTAATGGTCCAAACAATAATCGTTGGTTTAAATTTACGGCTACTGCAACAACATTTATTAACGCACAAATAAAAGTTAGCGGAGCTGGCGAAACTATGCGTAACCCTTTTGTAGCCATTTTTGACGCTAGTCTTACTCAAGTAGCTTGTCAAAATTATCAAGGTGCTGCCGTAGATTTAAGTATGAGTTATTATGGTTTAACACCTGGAAACACCTATTACATAGCCGTAGATAATTACTCTGGATACACAGGAACCTTTGATATTTGTTTAACGGATATACCTGATTATGACTACCCAGAAGGGGCAGTTGATTTAAATAGTTCTATGAACGGCTGTTCCACGGGAGGAACTTATAACACAACTTACGCAACACCTGATCATAGCAAAGGAACTTGCTGGAGTAATGGGACAAACAACAATCGTTGGTTTAAGTTTACAGCTAGTGCTACCACCTTTGTAAATGCACAAGTAATGGTAAGTGGCGCAGGAGAAACAATGAGAAATCCATTTGTGGCAATTTATGATGCAAGCTTAACACAAATAGCCTGTCAAAATTATTTAGGCGCTGCCGTAGATTTAAGTTTGAGTTATTACGGTTTAACACCCGGAAACACCTATTACATTGCTGTAGATAATTATTCAGGATATACGGGCACATTTGATATTTGTGTGTCAAATCAACCAGATTATGATTATCCGCAAGGCGCAGTTGTTCTAACTAATGTAAATAATTATTGTTCTACAGGAGGTGCGTATTCTACAACCAGCGCAACAGCCGATCACGCTAAGGGTTCTTGCTGGAGTAATGGCCCAAATAATAACCGTTGGTTTACTTTTCAAGCTGTAACACCTACGGTAACTGTTAAGGCAGTTGTAAGTTCAGGCGAAACAATGAGAAACCCTTTTATAGCACTATGGAATTCTAGTTTAACGCAACTTGCTTGCCAAAATTACTTGGGGGCTGCAGTAGATGTGTCTATTACTTATAATTCATTAACAGTAGGTAATTGGTATTATGTGTCAGTTGATAATTATTCAGGTTATAAAGGCACGTTTGATATATGTATAAATAATGCGGCATCTGTTCAATATTATTCAATTGGCACAGGCGATTGGAGTAACTCAGCAAATTGGTCAACAACTAGTTTTGCAGGAAGTACAGCTGGAACGATTCCAACAACTGGCAATGTTGTAAATATTCAGGATAAAACAATAACGGTATCAACCACACAAAGTTGCGATCAAATTAACATGACAGTTTCTTCTGCAAGCACCAGTCTTGTAGTTGATAATGCCCTGCTTACAGTTTTCGGAACATATAACCAAACAAATGGGGGGGCTAATGCTGACATGGCAACCACAATTCAAAATACAGGAACGCTTACCGTAAATGATAATGCAATATTTACACGTAGTGGTGGTGCAAACAACTTTCAATTAAATATTGGCACAGGATGTAATGTGAATGTTGGACAAGATATGTTATGGGTAAGCTCTGCCGGAACAGTTAATACCAGTCAAATGAATATTAACGGAACGGCTACAGTAAGTATTGCGAGAGATGTAACACTAACAAGCACAGGCGGTATGCAACTATTGCTTTCTGCCAACAACTCTTCGCTTCTTTCTGTCGGTCGCGATATTACATTTACAGCTTCTGCTGCCAGTCAAGAACAAATGGCTTTAAATAATACGGCTACACTAAACTTAAAAAGAAATTTTGTTAGAGGGGCAACCCCTTATGGAATATTTGCCATGGGAGGTGGTTCAACACTTAACTTAGTTGGTTCGGGTGTAGGATCTACACAAAACATAGTTGGTATTGCAGGCTCGGGTGGAGATGCCTTTAACTATACCAATGTTGTCGTTAATAATTCTAGTGGTAACAACCCTTCTGTATTTGTTACAGGGGCTGCAACTGTTACTGGTGCATTAACCTTAACTTCGGGTGTGGTAAAAACTACCACAACTAACTTACTTACCTTAGGTCCAGCGGCTATTTCAACTGCCGGAACGTATGCTTCAACTAGTTATATCACTGGTCCTTTAGCCATTCAAAAAAATACAGCTGGTAAAACAATAATTAATTTTCCAATTGGAAAAAACATGGATTGCAGACCAGTTATCCTTTCCGTAAATCACAGCACAACAAATTTATATAATTATACTGCTGAGTTATTTAATGCATCTGCTTTTAGCGTAGGAACTTATACTAATTTTCCGACTACAGTTGATACCATTTCCGGAATTCATTATTACAATATAGCCAGAACAAATTCTGTTTCTGTATCATCACCTTCATTAGAATTAAGTGGCAATCAGCAAATACAAATGTTTTTTGGCACAAATGATCAGGTTTATAATGGAAGCTTACTTACTATTTGTAAAACATATACAAACAGCACTAATTGGGTTGATATTGGTAACGGAGCATGCTCTATAGGAACTTCATCTTATACAACGGCGCAATCGGGTAGCATTACCTCTTCATTAGCCGGCCCAACTTTATTCAATTCGTTTTCTTATTTTGCTTTAGGAAGAATACTAGGCACAGGTAAAGATCCTTTACCAATTAGTTTATTAGATTTTTCGGCCATAGCTAATAATAACAAAGTAGATTTAAAATGGGAAACTGCAACAGAAACCAATAACGCCTATTTTACCATAGAAAAAAGTAAAGATGGT
>JBDTJJ010000428.1:0-2736 GCA_039935895.1 Bacteroidia bacterium
AAAACACATCTATTACGCCACCATAATTGGCTGGGAATGGAACATCAAAAGATATTATGTGCAGGTGTTTGTTCATTTTATTGTCAGTCAGAGCTTGTCGAAGACTTTATTTCATTAATTATATCAACCCAAACTTTTTTTTCGTTTTCCCAATTATTTTCGGTAGAAGCAAGTTTTGTATTAGCTTTCCAAATATCGTAATCAGGAGAAGTAAGCATGTAATTCAGTTTATCAGCAATGTGTTTTGCATCATGGTTTTCAATACAAACGCCAACTTTATACTTCTCTATAAACGATTTTATTTCTGTCAGCGGGCTCGCCAACACAGGCACTCCGGCCATTGTGTAATCAAATAGTTTATTTGGCAAACTGAGTTGGTAATTCAAATTCGTATTCTTATCAATTGACAAACCAATATCTGCATTGCAGGTATAATGATACAATTCTTCAGGTTTCATTTTACCCAACATCATCACTTTATTTTGCAATTCTAAATTCTTAATTCTTAATTCTAAATTAGGTATTGCGTCCCCACTTCCAATAATTAGAAGAATTGCATTCTCAATAAATTGCATAGCCTCAACAGCTTCTTCTGCACCACGTTGTATATTAATACCAGCACCTTGCAACAAAATTATTTTTTTATCCGTTAGGAGATTTAGTTCTTGTCGGGTTTTAATTTTATCTACAATTATTTTGTCCGGAATATTTCTTACCACTTTAAAACTGGTTTTATATTTTGCATTAAACCAATTTGCAATGCTTTGATTTACCGTAATACAATACTTTAATTTAGGTACTATTGATTTTTCTACTGTTTCCCAAATGCGCTTCTTTAAAGGCGTATGCTGTAACTCAGGTACTTCGCAAAATATTTCGTGACTATCATAAATTAAAGAAATTTTCCTTCGTTTACTAAAATAATTATTGGGCAAAAGAGTATCTAAATCGTTAGCAACTAAAAGACTCGCTTTGTTTTTTAAGAGAAACATAAATAAACGAATAGTAAACTCGGCATAAAAAGCAACACCTTTTTCAAAATGCAATTTCATACGATGTGTTTTATAAACACGCTCGTCTAATGACAAAGAATTTTTTAAAACACGACCAACCAAAGTTACCTCATAACCTTGTTCGGTAAGTAGTACGCAGGTTTTATGCACGCGCCTATCGGTAACTAAATCGTTAATAACAGAAACTATGGCAACGGGTTTTGGCATATTATTTAAACAATTCAAATATACTAAAAGGCTTCATAAATTATCTGCTATAAAAGGAGTATGTATATATTTGTGCATGAATTTGCTTAAAACCTTATTTCTTAGTAAGGATAAACTTTTTAATTATAAATATTTATCTGTCGCCATTTTAGCATTTATTGTGTTTGCCGTATGCTCTTATTTTATTGGAAAAAGCATTGTTATTTATGCTGATTTTACCGTGTTTTGGCAAGCGGGTAAAAATTATTTAAGCGGGGTTTCTTTGTATAGTGGCATTGGTGGTGCTGAAAGATATATTTACCCTCCTTTTGCCGCTATGTGTTTTCAGTTGTTAGCATTATTTAGTTTGCATCAGGCGGCAGCTATTTATTGTTTTATTAATTTTTTGTTTTGGGTAATGATTATTTATTACACCAAACAAATTTTATTGCTTACAGGTTTCAACCCTAAACAAATTAACTATGCTTTACTAATTGCGTTTGGCTTATCGTTTAGGTATTTTTTATACCATATAACTTTTGTGCAAATGAATGAAACTGTTTTGTTGCTTAGTCTGGCTGGGGTTTATAATTTTTTGATTGGTAAAAGGAACGTAGCTATAACATTATTGGTAGTGGCTACTTTCATAAAAATAATTCCCATTTTTATTTTAATATGGCTATTAAGTAAGTGTAACTACAAGCAATACGCAATTGCTTTTGTAGGATTTGTAGTTTGTATTGCACTTCCTTTATTAATGCGCGGATTAACACAAGGCTTTATTGATTTGCAGGAATACTACACCAGTTTTTTAGAACCCTTTCAACATGGGCGAGTAGAACCTAAACTACAAAACTACGGACTGAGCGCGGCTTTGTATAAAGTATTTTCTGTTACTGATGATGGAAATAAATACCAATATATAATAACATTGCTTTCAACCCAAACCATTCATATAATTTACAAAAGTATTATTGTCTTTCTTTTAATTGGTTTTATACTAATTGTTTGGCCTTTTAAAGCCAAAAACAATCCTATTTATATACACGAAATATGTTTTATACTCATGTTTACGCATTTACTATCAGGCATAACATGGGAATATCACTTAGTATCATTATTTTTTGTAATAGCTGTTTTAGTATTAGATTATTTTAATGCGGATAAAAAGCACAAATGGCTTTATTACTTACTTGGCATCTTCTTGTTATTTAATGCCATTATAGGAACAGATACCGTTGGCCGATACTTATATTATAAAAGCTGCGGCTTTAGTCTGCTAACGTGGCTTCTATTGGTGTTAGCCATTTACGCGTTATATCAATATTTGTTTGTTAAGAGAATTAGTTTCGTAACAAAGACATCTCTTTAGTGAGATTTATTTTTTTGTTGCTGATCTTTAGCTCTCGCTTCCATTTTTTTACGGCGACTCTTATTAAAAGCGTACAATAAACCGGCTACAAATGTTAGTACAATAAAATAAAGTGCTTCTTCTCTATCACCTTTTATGAGACTGTAAGCAGATATCACAACAGAT
>JBDTJJ010000429.1:0-2813 GCA_039935895.1 Bacteroidia bacterium
TGTTTTTTTTGTGCAGATGCCATTAGCGAAACAAATACTAAGGCAAGGGTTATTATTTTTTTCATTTGACTGAATTTGATTTTTATTTTTGTGCCGGAGGTGCTGGTTGACCCGGACTAGCTTTTACTACTTCCATTTCAAAAACTAAAGGCGCATAAGGAGGAATGCCTTGGTTTCCATTAGGGCCATAAGCTAAAGCAGACGGACTAATAATTAATATTTTTGTACCAACATTCATAGTTTGCAAAGCTTCATCCCAAGCAGGAATAACTTGTTGCATACCAACACCAACGGTAAATGGTTTGCCGGCTTTTTCAGAAGCATCAAATACTTGTCCGTTAGTAAGCATACCTTTGTAGTTTACTTCCGCATTATCTCCTTTGTTAAGTTTAGCGCCTTTACCTTTTTCTTTTACAACAATATAAAGTCCGCTTTCGGTAGGTTTAACCGTAATTTTATTATCAGCTAAATATTTTTTTATTAAACTGTCTTCTGCATTTTTTGCTTTTTCTGAAAAGGCTTCTTGCGCTGCCTTTTGTTTTTTCTCCATATCTTCTACTTTTTGAGAAGTATAA
The DNA here is from genome assembly GCA_039935895.1 of Bacteroidia bacterium. Lineage (GTDB taxonomy): Bacteria > Bacteroidota > Bacteroidia > B-17B0 > Aurantibacillaceae > PALSA-968. The sequence goes on from JBDTJJ010000429.1 coordinate 576, forward strand.
ATGCTATCAACTTTTACGTGGTAAACAATAAATCCGGTAGAATCTAAATATTTTGGAATTGGTTGGTGATACGATTTTTTAAAGATAGAATCAACACGAATAGCAAAAGAAACGCTATCGCCTTGGTGCATTTTAAGCATCATTTCAAACATATCGCCTTTATAGGCAGATTCTCCAATACGAACCGCTAACGGACGACCGGGTTGCGACATTGTTTTATAGTTAAACAACGAAGAATCTTTATCGGTTAAAATATCATAACGCATAAAAACAACATCGCCTTTGTTGATGGCCGTGTTATTTCCTGATGCTTTTTCCATTTTAAAATATGCACCCGATGTTTCTTCGTATCCCGGGAATTTGCTGTTGTTTTTGCAGGCACCTAAAGTTAGTAATGCGGCTGCTGTAAGTAAGATTGTTTTTTTCATGTTTTATTTTACGTCTTCTATTTCTATTTGATAAACTAATGGTGTGTAAGGAGGTACAGCTCCGTTGCTGCTTCCTTGCTTTCCAAAAGCGAGTTGCGAAGGTAATATAATTTTTGCTTTTTCACCTTTTTTTAGCTTGTATAAAGCAAGTTGCAAACCGGCTATTAATTGGCCTTCTTGGCCGCAAACAAACTCAAAAGCCCAGTTATTGGGCGTGTAATCTACCAAAGCGCCATCTAAAAAATAGCCTTTATAAAGCAGTTTTATTTTTTTGCCTTTTTTAACAGAATCTAATTTAGTGGTGCGTGTAATTTCCATAAAAGCATTAGGTGCAAATTCTGTTACGTTTTTGCAGTTTTTTGAGATGTAGGCTTGCATTTTAGAAAGTTCTTCATTTTCCTTTTGATTTGAAATGGCATGCAAGCTATCATTAAATGCATTGAATTGAGAAAGCGATAAAGCACGAATTATTTTGACTGAAAATTTTATACAAGAATCTTTTTTGCAAAAAAACGGCACATCAGATTTAAAGAAATTCTTGAAAAATTCTTTTGTAGGGAATAGATATTGAAGACTGTCTCCAACCGAAAAACCATATATGTTTTTTAGAAACGAAGAAGAATTTTGTGTAACAAAAAATGTTTGATTTGTATGCTTGGTGTTCCAAAATATAGAATCAGTAAGGGTTTTACAAGAAGCAATAATCCATAAACATTGCGTAGAATCTGTTTTTTTAGCTTCGTCGCCTAAAGAAATTAGTTTGTAATAAAAGTTTTTTTCTTTAGAATAGCCTTGATACGTTTTAGGTTTCTCTTTGCAAGAAAAAATAAAAGACAAACTTATTAAAAAGAGAATTTTGTTTAGTGAAATCTGCATATTACTCAATAGAAATAACTTCAACATCGTAAACAACGGCGGTCTTTGGTGGTATTTTATCTCTATCGCCAATTAAACCAAAAGCTAAATGCGCAGGTAAAATAAAAATGGCTTTATCGTGCAGGTGCATCAGCTGAACGCCTTCATGTATGCCACTTTCTATGTTATCAGACCCAACCGTAAATTGTTTTGGGCCTTTGGTAGCTGAAGAATAACACAATGTTCCGTCCAGTAAATAGACTTTAAAATTTACTTTAATACGATTGCCTTTTTCAACCTTTTTTTCTTTTGGATTTTCACTTACAAAAAGATAACGCAAACCCGTACCTGTTGTTTTCATTGCGTAATTATGCGCTTTTATGTAAGCATTAATTTCGTCGTTTTCCATAACAACAGCCGGCTTATTGACTTGTATAATATCTTCTTTTAGCTTGGTGTAATTTACTACAATTGGTCTTTTCTTTGGCTTATCCGTACAAGAAATGTATAATGTAGAATGCACCATGCACAATAGACCAATCGCAATATTTCTAAAAGTAAAATTCACAAACTATTTTTTCAATTCAGATTTATATTCTGCCAGAAGCCCTACAAACTTTGTAACCGTATCACTTAACGATAAATCACTTTTTGCACCGGCTGCATTTATGTGTCCGCCGCCACTAAAATGTGCGCGTGCAAATTTATTTACATCAAACTTTTTACTTCTAAAGGAAATTCTAATAGCGCCATCTTTATCTGAAAAGAATGCTGAAAAATCAACGCCTCCAACCGATAAAGCATAATTTACAATTCCTTCTGTATCTCCTTTTTTAAACCCAAATTGTTTTAACTCTGCTTCGGTTAGTGCAATGTAAGCAGCTTTATATTCGGGTACAAAAACTAATTTTTCGTGCAAGCAATACCACGGCGTTCCATGTTGGTGTTTGCCCGT
>JBDTJJ010000430.1:0-2889 GCA_039935895.1 Bacteroidia bacterium
ACAATTTGTACATTTATTTTTCGTTATAGTATGTTGTGCGGGTTTACTTTTTTATAGCTTTTTTAACATTATGTTTTTCTATTGATATGATGGGGCAGCAAAGCCTTCATCGTACTAAAAAAATTGCGCCTATAAATGATACGCTAACGCTTGATACTTTGAGTTTAGTTAACAACAGCATTAAACTTTACAGCCACGGAAATTTACTAGACACATCGCTTTACAAAATTATTCCCGAACAAAAAATTATTGTTTTTAATCATAAATTATTAGCGGCTCAACATATTGTCATTGACACCGTAAGTGCTTCGTACCAAGTGTTTCCGATAGATTTTAATAAGGAAATGTATCATAAAGATATAAAAGAATTGCAGCGTGATATCAGTATTCCACAACGTCCGTTTACCATAAAATACAATAACAATAAAGATGCGCAAAACTTTTTTGCTTCGGATGGGTTGACTAAAAACGGAAGTATATCACGCGGAATTAGCTTTGGTAATAATCAAGACATGGTGGTAAACTCTAACCTAAATTTACAAATTTCGGGTAAACTGACTAAAGATATCGAGGTTTCGTTGGCAGCAACAGATAATAACATACCCGTTCAACCAGAAGGAAATACGCAGCAATTACAGGAGTTTGATAAAGTTTTTATTCAGTTAAAAGATAAAAAATCTAAACTTATTGTGGGCGATTACCAAATGCAAAAACCAAATGGCTACTTTTTAAATTTTTATAAACGAGCACAAGGCTTGTATTTTACCAACGATTATGATATTGCCAAAGGTGCTGTTTTAAAAACAACCGTATCGGGCGCTGTTACAGGTGGTCGTTTTGCACGCGATGTACTTGTTGGTATAGAGGGTAGCCAGGGGCCATACAGATTAACCGGTGCTGATGGTGAGTTGTATATTGTTGTGTTATCGGGTACTGAGCGTGTTTATATAAATGGGATGCAATTAAAACGCGGACAAGAAAATGATTACGTTATTGATTATAATTCGGGGCAAATTACTTTTACCGCAAGGCAACTTATTACAAAAGATAAGCGTTTAGAAGTCGAATTTCAATACTCGGTAAAAAGTTATTCGCGCTCAGTTTATTTTGTAAACGAAGAGGTGCAAACAAAAAAAGTGCGTGCAGGAGTTAGTTTTTATGATGAGCAGGATAACAAAAATAAATCATTGCAACAAACCTTATCAGATACCGACAAAGCCATTTTATATAGAGTTGGCGATACCTTGGGAAAGGCTTACACTAATGGTTACAGTCGCCAACCCTTTAATACCACCGATGTTTTTTATAAAAAATTAGATAGTACAAATGGAGGATTTATCTATCCAAATGTTTTTGCATTTACTAATTTCTCTGATGCAAACGATTCGGCATACAAAGTAAATTTTAGTAATGTAGGTGCCAATAATGGTAACTATGTTCAAATACAAAGCTCTGCAAATGGTGTGGTTTACCAATGGGTATTGCCCGTCGGTGGCGTAAGGCAAGGTAGTTTTGAGCCTATAATACCTTTGGTAGCTCCCACAAAAAAACAAATGCTTACGGCTTATACAGAAATCAAAACTTCTGAAACCGGTGTGTTTGGTGCAGAAGGTGCGTATAGTAATTATGATATAAATACCTTATCTCCGTTCAATAAAAAAAATGATAAAGGACAAGGTGCAAAGGTTTATTATAGCGATAAGAAAAAACTTGGCGTAGATGATTCTACTGGCAAACAATGGCTTTTAAACTACGGTGCAAATTATGAATATGTACAAAAAAACTTTACGCAAGTAGAACGTTTTAGAAGTGTAGAATTTTTTAGAGATTGGAACAGAACAAGTGATACTATTCATAACGACCAACAAATTGGTACAGTTAACGCAGGCATTTCTAAAGGAAATATTTTTTCTTCGCAGTATGGCGCTAATAGTTTTATTGAAGGTGGTAGCTACAACGCTATTAAGCAAAACACTACAAACTCTTTAAATATAGGCAACACAAGGGCAATTTACACGGCTTCTTATTTAAATTCGGATGATAATAAATTAAATTTAAAAACAAATTTTTACCGACATAAATCAAAAATATCTCAAAAAATAAAAGGCATTGTACTTACTTACCAAGATGATTTTGAAAACAATCAATTCAAAAAAAAAGATTCTTTATTGGGTAAGAGTTATCAATTTTGGGAATGGGAAGCCAATATTAAAAATGCAGACACAACTAGAAATAAAGTTAAAGCTTTTTACAGAGAGCGTACCGATAAATTTGGCACCACAGCTAATTATTTAAAGCGATCGGCTTATGCACAAAATTTTGGTTTTTCTACCGAGATATCAACTATAAAAAACCATCCAATTCGTACAACAATAACCTATAGAAAACTTCAAATTATTGATACTAATTTAATTAAAGTTAAACCTGATAATAATTTACTTGGTCGCGTAGAATATTCTCCAAAAATTATAAAAGGTTTTTTTCAAGCAAACTCTTTTTATGAGGTTGGTTATGGTTTAGAACAAAAGCAACAATATTCGTATATACTTGTGGCGGCCGGACAAGGACAATACACCTGGAAAGATTATAACGATGATGGTATTAAACAACTTAACGAGTTTGAAATTGCGCAATACTCAGATCAGGCAACCTACATACGAGTTTATACGCCAACTAATACGTATGTAAAATCGGTGCGAGATCAATTTAGTTTAAGTGTTTACCTACGCCCAAAAGTTTTTGTAAAGGAAGACAGTAAAAAAATGCTAAAGTTTATGGGCAAATTTGTTTCGCAAACAACCTATAAGGTCGATCAAAAAAATGTATCTAAAAAAAATGAAGTACAAATAAATCCATTCAAATCAAATATTAATGATACTTCGTTGTTGG
>JBDTJJ010000431.1:0-3569 GCA_039935895.1 Bacteroidia bacterium
TTACTTTTGGTTCATCAGTAAATAAAATAGAAAAGTCTTCGACGGGCTCAGACTGACGGCTCATTGTCATGTTGAGCTTGTCGAAACATTTACTTTGAACATTGAGCTGTTTTAATAAAAGAACAGCACCATAACCATCCATTAATAAATGATGCCACGAAAGTATTAAACAAGAGTTTCCATTACTACGGTTTATAATATCAAAACAAAATAAATTAGGTTTATCAATAGAGAAATTTTTAGTTAAAACTTCCGCCGGAATAAGTAAATCGCTTTGATGTAAGTTTACTTCAATTTGCTTTTCAGAATTTATTTTCCATTTTGGTTTTGAAAAGAAATGATTTCTTGAAACAGAGAAAGACGCAAGTTGTTGTAAAGTTTTATTTTGGTTAACTTTTTTTCTAAAAGCATCAACATCTAATTTACCAACTAACTCCAAAATATATCGACATATATTTCCATTTGCGCCTTGCAATTGATTATGTTTTTCTAATGCAAGAACAAAGCAGTCCGCTCCGGTTAAAAACACATTATCTATTTTTTGTGCGTCGTTCAAAACAGTAATTACAAATGTTTATAGGTACATTTAGCTAAGGCATTGATAGATTTTAAATTCTCAGGAATTAAATCGCCTTCAGGTATAACTACGCTAAATTTTCTTTCAATAAATAAAACAATTTCTATAATAGATGATGAATCTAAACCTATTTGATTAAAAGGTGTTTCGCTTTCAATAGATATAGAATTATCGGTAATATTATTTTTAACGTAACTTATTAATTCGTTGCAGATATTTTCTTGTGTAATTTTTTTATTTTCCATATAGAAGCCTCTTTAGTATAAACGTATTTTTATTTTATATAATCTGTATGAAATAAATAATGAACAAACAAAAAACGCAAATAATTTTAGGAGTTGAAACTGAATAGCAAACCAATCTCCGCCTTTTATAAAAAGCTCGTAATAGCCCATTAATGCCCAGTTTAACGGCGACAAAGAACTGATAGTCTGCATAAAATGTGGCATAATATTTAACGGAACCCAAATGCCGCCTAATGCCGACATAATTAAAATACTAATACCACCAAACACAGCAGATTGTTGCGGTGTGTTGAATAAAGTACCTACCAATAAACCATACCCAACAGCAGCTAATGCTAATGATATAGTTAATGCAACAAGTGCAAATAAGTGTGTTCCAATGTTTAAAATGGGTAATCCTAATAGAGGCAAAACATATTTACCAACTAACAATACCATGGCAAATTGTAGTAGTGCAACTACAAAATAGACAAACAATTTCCCTGATAAAATAGATAAATACGAACCGGGAAATGTTCTCATACGGATAAATAAACCTTCAGAGCGTTCTGTAATAATACTTCCTGCCAACGGAAGAACCATAAAAAATATAGAGAAAATTGCCCATGCCGGGATGTTGTGTTGTATGGCATTTGGCTGATACGTTTTATTATCACGTACGGCGTAATTTTCATTGTAAGCAAAAAAATCTTTTGTGGGCATAGCCATTTTTTCTTTTGAGTCGACTAAGCCTGCAATCTTTTCGCTCATTATTTGAAACAAAACTTTTGTTTTTACTGCTGCTAAAAATTCTTTTAACCTACTTGTTATAGCAACTACAAAAGCCTTGTTGGCAGTAGGTTCTATAATAATTTCAATGTTTACTTGGTTTGGATTTTTTGTAATTGACTTTGTTTTATCAATCAATCCATTCATAATATTTTCTACATCGCCACGCAAAATGGTAGTCGCATTTTTGGGAACGATTAGTGCAATCAAAAACTTGCCTTCAAGCATTTGCTTTTTAATATCAGCATTTGTTTTATATATTTCTCCATGGTCTAAAGTCAACTCACAAATCGGATATTCTTTAAACCCATTTTCAATTGACAGACCTAAACTATCATTATCGTTATTAACTAACAACACCGGAATGCTTGATTCTGTAAGGCTTTTATAGGCTTCATTTTGTATAAGTGTCATAATAACCACCAATAAAACAGGCATTACAAATAAAATGGCAATACCCGTTTTATCCGCTATCAGCAGTTTACATTCTTTTATGCAGGTGGCTAACAGTCGGTACATTAATCTCTAATTTTTCTGCCGGTTAGTTTTAAAAACACTTCTTCCAAATCAGCACAGTTTTCTTTTTTCATAAGTTCTTGTGGAGAATCTATGCAAAGCAATTGCCCCTTATCTATAATGCCAACACGGTTACAAAATAATTCTGCTTGATCTAAATTGTGCGAGGTGTAAATAATAGTCGTTTTTTTTGTCTGATTTAATTCTTGTAAATGTTCTATAATAGCGGTGCGTGTTTGTACATCCATTCCAACAGTTGGTTCATCTAATAGCAAGACTTTTGGTTCGTGTAAAATCCCGCCAATTAAATTTATTCTCCGTTTCATCCCACCCGAATAATTTTTGACAGGTTCATCGCTATTTTTATCAAAGCCAAATTTAGAAAGACATGTTTGCACCCTGTCGTTTAACAAGTTTCCTCTCAAGCCGTACATGCGACCTATGTACATTAAATTATCTCTACCTGATAATGTTGGATAAAGTGCAAAATCTTGTGGCACAACGCCAAATATTTTTTTAATAGATTCTATATCTTTATTTAGCGAATAATTATAAATTGAAACATCACCGCTGCTGGGTTTAAGCAAGCCACAAAGTATAGAAAGGAAAGTGGTTTTACCTGCGCCATTTGGACCCAACAAACCAAATATTTCTCCATCAAAAATATCAAAACTAATTTCGTTCAACGCAAAACCATCACTACCTTGGTATTGCTTCACTAATTTCGAAATATGTATGCAGCTATTTTCTACCACGTAAATTAAAAGAACGAAAATAGTTGTTTTTACCCAATAACATTCTGTTTTTATATCTTTGAAGAATGAAACTAAAATGCGCAGTTATTGGCTCGGGTATTTCAGGCATAGCTTCTGCTATAAGACTTGCTGCCAAAGGCTGTGCGGTGGATGTATATGAGGCTAATAGTTATGCCGGAGGAAAAATTAAAGAACAACATGCAAACGGCTATCGGTTTGATATGGGGCCTTCGGTTTTTATGCTGCCAAATTTAGTAGATGAACTTTTTGAACTTTGCGGTAAAAATCCGAAAGATTATTTTACATATTCACCCATTGAAACTTCTTTCAAATATTTTTTTGAAGATGGAAGTATCATAAATGCCTATGCCGATATTGATTTATTTGCCAAAGAAATTGAACAAAAAACAAATCATCCAAAAGTAGTATTTGACGCTTATTTAAAAGACATTGAAGCTAAATATAATATTACAAAGGATGTTTTTATTGAAAACTCGTTGCATGTTTTTAGTAATTTCTTTACAAAAAAAATGGCTTACGGTATCGCAAACTTTAATAAAATAGATTCGTTTAAAACGATGAACGAGGCTAATCAATCTTTTTTTAAAGATGCGCGTTTGGTGCAATTGTTTAATAATTATGCAACGTATATTGGCTCAAACCCTTTTACAGCGCCCGCTACACTTAATATAATTCAGCATTTAGAAA
>JBDTJJ010000432.1:0-6089 GCA_039935895.1 Bacteroidia bacterium
AGGTTTTAAAAAACTCGGCATCCATAAAGCGGCGCTTGCTAAACTTGTTTTTTTTATAAAATCTCTTCTGTCCATTTTTAAATTTTTAGCAAAGTTGATATTCGGGCATAGAAACTATTTTTAAAACTAATTGCTTATTAGTTGAGTCATCGCCTAAAAGAATTTTTTTCTTTTTATCATTTAAGTTTGGTAGCAATAAATTATCAATCAATTCTTCGGGTGTTGTGTTGGCAAAAAATGGTTTTTCATCCGGGTTTATTTTTAAAGTTTCGGGTAATTTAAAATCTTCTGGCATATCATCTTTTTCTATAATATCTATTTTACCGCCATTTAAAATGGTTGAAGGAATTTTTAAGCGAAGCATTAAGGTTGAGCTGTCTATCCAATTTTTACCGCCTGCCCAGCCAGCCACATTGGGAGGGTAAAATAAAGTTTGACCTAAAGCACGTTGTAATTTTAGCAGTACATTATTAGGTGGAATTATGCTAAATGATTTTGATAAGCCAACTATAAATTCAACTGGAGATTTAATATTTGCACCTATATTAATATCATCATAAAACCAATCAGTGGTAAATAGTTTTTTAAGCAGTTTTCCGGTATCGTAGTTGTTTGTAAAATAAAAATCAGCTAGCTCATTAATGTGTTTTTGATTTTCTTTTTCGTTGACAAAAAAACGATACATTTTTGTGCATAAAAAAACGGCGGTTTGTTTTTGTTGTAAAATGATGTTTATAATGTCTTCGCCTGCAAAATTGCCGCTTTGATTCATAAATGTTTTTGAATCTGTATCGTGGTCTTTTGGCTTAGAAATAAATTCAAAAGTATCATTGCTACAAGTCCAACCGGTAAAGGCTCTAGCAGATTCTTGAATATCCTTTTCGGTGTAGTTTCCTCTGCCAATAGTAAAAAGTTCCATCAATTCCCTGGCAAAATTTTCGTTAGGATGTTGCTTGTGATTTTGTTTATTATTTAAAAATTGCAACATAGCTGCCGATTTAGAAACAGCCAGCAGTAAATCTTTAAAAGGGGCAAACGCAAATTGCCTTTGTATGTTATTTAATTGCTGGGTTATGTATGGGTTACCTTCTTCACGACAGGCAAAATGACCGTGCCAAAACAAGGTTGTTTTTTCTAACAAGGGAGTTTGTGTGGTAATTAACTGCTTCATCCATGCGGTGTTTAAATCTTTTGTACGATCTCTGACTTCTTTTCGCATTTGCTTTTTAGCAGCTATAGTCATGCCACTCGTCTTTTCTCTGGTTGGTATTTCGCTTAATTGGATAAGTGCTAAATCTATTTTTTTATCCGCGGTGTTTAAAAATAAATCAACAATTTCAACTGGAGTTTTATCTTGTAATTTTTTTGCATCGGCAATAGAAATTCCAAAGCCGGCGCGGCTGTATAAATGATAAATGTGTTTAGTGTTCATGTTTTTTAGACTTATATAAACTTAAAAAGTTTAACGCCCGAGGCATATTTATATTGTCTTAAAAAATGTTATTTAAAGTGGCGTGTATTTGCGTTAGGGATTGCAGCAAGAAAGCCTTTTTGAAATGCTTTTTCAGCATTATGCGAAGCAAATATAAAAAACTAAACGATGAGCCAAATTAAAAAGCTTTACTGCGAAAAGCCCGACGGCGAAAGAGATTGCTTCACTTTGTTCGCAATGACGAACCGCCGGAACGCCAAAACAGCAATTAACATGTAAGAGCTTAAAAGTAGGTAGCCAATTAATAAAACTTTGTGGAAATTATGCGTAATTCGCATCTAAAGAGTATAAACTCGTAACTTTGAGTGTTAAAACCCATACAGCCATTTTTATGCGTAGCAGCAAAACTGTTATATTATTTATTTTGTTTCTGTTTTTGCACACGGCTGGGTATAGTCAGTTTAAAAATGAAGATGAGCTTAAAAAACAAGCTTCAAAATATTTTGAGGATGAAGATTACGCCAATGGTTTTAAACTTTACTCGCAATTAGTTTCTACCTATCCAAAAGACCCGACCTATAATTTTAGGCTTGGTGTTTGTATGTTGTACAATGATGCGGATAAAAAGAAAGCCATTCCGTATTTAAACATTGCGTCAAAAACGGCACAGGATAACGAGAAAGAATCTCTTTTTTACTTGGGAAAAGCATATCATTTTAATTATCAGTTTGATGATGCGATAAAATATTATGCTCAATATAAAAATATTGCCTCCGCATCTATGATTAAAAAATTACAGGTTGATAGAGAGATACAAGCCTGCAAAAACGGGAAACGCTTACTTTCTAACCTGACTGAATTAGTTGTGTTGGAAAAAAAACAACTTAGTGAAAACGATTATTTTAGAAGCTATAATTTAAAAGATATTGGCGGAAAACTTTTAGTAAAACCGGATGAATTTAGAACTGCGGCAGATAAAAAACGAAAAGATAAATCGATTATTTATCTACCTAAAAGCAACGACCAGCTTTATTTTGCTAGCTATGGCGAGAAAGGTGAAAACAAAGATATTTATATTGTACGGAAATTACCTAACGGCGATTGGAGCAAACCCGAAAACCTTGGAACACCTATAAACACTGAGTTTGACGAGGATTACCCGTTTCTGCATCCTAACGGAAAGGTTTTATATTTTGCATCTAAAGGACATAATAGCATGGGTGGTTATGATCTTTTTAAAAGTGAATTTGATGCAAGCACCAACCGATGGAAAGAACCTGTAAATTTGGAGTTTCCTATTAACTCGCCTAACGATGATATTTTATTTGTAACTGATTCTTTAGAGAAGATAGCTTATTTTGCTACCAGCAGGCAAAGTCCTTCGGGTAAAATTGATGTACTAAAAATATTGACTGAAAGGCGTCCGGCAGAATTTGCATTTATAAGCGGAACCGTTTTGAAAAAAGAAGCTGCACAAAGTGTTCTTTCAAAAATTAAGATAAAGAATATTGAAACCGGCGAAGATGTTGGTTCGTTTGATGCCAAGGCCGATGGAAGTTACTCGCTTAAATTACCAAATGGCGGCAAATTTATTTTTACAGTAGAAACGCGTGGTTTTACTACACAATCTGAAGGTGTAACCATTCCTACGGCATATAATTACAAGCCGTACAAACAAGCTATTGGTTATGATGCGCAAAAATTATACATCACTAACTTCTTTGATTCTAAAAGTGACGATGAAAATAATTACAGAGAATACTTAGAACTGATAGAACAAAAATCGAAGATGAATGTTAATGCGGATGATTTTGGTATTAATCCGCAAAATCCTTTGGCTGGTGGAAATCAGACTTCAGTAAGCAATCAGCAGTTAGCAGCTAGCAACGAACAAGGTTCATCAAATAATCAAAATAATACATCAACAGTTGGAAGTAATACAACGACAGCATCGTCTCCAAATAAAAATGTAAGTAACACAGAGCTGATACAAATGGCTTATGATGATGCCAAAGAATTGCAACAAAGTGCCGATAGTTTAAAGAAAGATGCCTCAGTAGCTTTTGCGGCAGCCAACTCTAAACAAGATCAGGCAAATCAAAAAAAGCAGGAAGCTGAGCAAACACAAAGCAAAGTAAGTGCCGAAACCAATATTACTAAAAAACAAGAATTAATTGCGGAAGTAGAACAACAAAAAGATGATGCGGCTTTATACGCAGCGCAATCTGCCACCGCAAATAATTTAGCAAAGCAACTAGGTACTGATGCAAACAATAAACAAAACGAAGCTGATTTAAATTTACAATACGCCAAAGCCCTTGAAGAAGCTGAGAAAACCAAGAATAATAAAGAAGCTATAACTAAGTTAGAAGATTTACAAAAAAAATTAGAAGTTGCTTCTAAACAAAAAAGTAATAGTAATATGTTGCTTGAAAATATTAAAACTGATGCCAACAACAAGCAGCAGGAATTACAAAATACAGAAACAAAGCAAATGCAGCTTAATACAGATATAAATAATATTGAAATTGAGATAAGCAATATTGATAAGCAAATTGCAGAAACAAAAGATAAAGATTTGGTTGAGAATTTAAAATCGCAAAAGCTTGAACAGGAAAGTGATTTAACGGATAAAAAGAAAGAACAAGAAGTTACCAAAAACAAAATTGCTACTTTAAAAGAAGAAGCAGAGAGTTTAAAAAGTCAGGCTGATTTTGCCGCAAATATTGTTGATGGAAATGACAGCAATAATGATATAGTTACAAATAAAAATTCAACAGAAAATAATAGCAATCAACCGGCGGTTAACAACAACCAAGCTATTGTAAATAGTAATACGCAAGTCGCAGAGGCTAATAAAAATCAAAGTAGTGAGACTACAAACGCTAATTCATCTCCCAATAATATAGTTAGTAATAATGAATCTTCAACTAGTAATCAGTTGCAGGTAAACAATGCAAGCGGACCAGCAAGTGAATTAATTAATCAAGCACAAAATAATTTTAATGATGAGAAAAAACTTTTTGGTGCAGTAACTTATACCGATGCAAAGGCTCTGCAACTAAAGCAGCAAGCTGACGAGAAATTTAATAGCGTTTTAAGTGATGCTAAAAACATAGAGGCAGAATTAAAACAATTGAACAATAGCGCTGTTAATTCTCCACCAAATTCCAATAATAATCAAGCGCAAATTGATGAAATAAGTAAACAAGCTGATGTGCTTTCTTCACAAGCAAGCGAACTGAGAAAAAATGCTAAAACATTAACTGGTACAGATAAGCAAAATGCAATGAACAAAATTGCTGAACTTGAAAAACAAGCTACAGACTTACATTATAAAGCAATTAAACAACAGTTAGAAGCAGACAAAACTACATTTACGGCGAACGAACAAACTATACAAAGTTTAAGTGCAAAACCCGAGAATAAAACTACTGCTAGTCAGGCAAAACAATTAGCAGAAGAAGCTGATATACTTAGTAAAGCAGCTCAACAACTGAAAGAAGAGGCAGAGGCAGATGCTTCAGTTGCATCTCGTGTAGGAGGGTTAAGTAATGCTAATGAAAAACAAAAAACAGCTTTGGCAAAACAGCAACAAGCTTTAAAATTATTAAAAGTAAATGTTGCTGAAAGTTCTAATACAACAAGTGATATAACGCAAAAATTAGACGAGTTAAAAAATAAATTAGCACAAGAAACTCAAACATCAAATGTTGCATTAAAAACATTATCGGATGCCAATAAATTTGAATACACGGCATCTTTGGCAAAATTAAATGAATATGAAAAGCAAAACAAAATAACTCCTGAAACAAAAGATTTAAAAATACAGGCTCAAAAAAATGTGCAGGAAGCGTCGGTAGAATTGGGTAAAGCATCTATCAACAAAAATGAGGATGCCAAACGTGCGCAACTTTTATCGGCTAACCAAAAATTAGAAGATGCTATTAATCAGATAAAACAAGCTACTAATATATTGACTGGAACCAACGAACAAGTTACAAACAATACTAATTCATCAACAGAAAATAAGAATGTTGAAAATAAAACTACAGATGCAAATTCTGTAACCAGTAATTCGGTTGTTGTGAATGAAACTTCTGCGAATAACCAAGCACAAAATAATAACATAGAAAACAAAACTAATGATGTAAATTCTGCAAATAGTAATTCTGTTACTGCTAATGAAACTCTTACTAATAATAAAGTACAAAATAATAACGCCGAGAATAAAACTACAGATTCAAATACAGTAACAAGCAATTCGGTTGTTGCTAACGAAACTCAAACTAACGGAAAAGAAAACACTCAAAACCAAGTTGCTAATACTAACACAGTAAATCCAATCAATAATCCAGGTAAAAATAACACCGAAGCTGTAACTAATAATCAAACACAAACTAATAACGCAAGCGCCGTTAATAGTAATACTGTTGAACCTTCTAATACAACAGTTGGTAATTTAAATCCTCAACAAGTAGCTGAAATTAAAAATACACCAGAATACAAACAAGTTACTGCTTTACAAAGGGAAACAATAAAATATAACGACCAAGCAAAAAAGGAAGATACTCAGGCAGAATTATTTAAAAACAGAGCTGAAGAAAATATAAATCGTGCTAATCAATTAAAAACAGATGCGGCTGCGTTACCTGAA
>JBDTJJ010000433.1:0-3773 GCA_039935895.1 Bacteroidia bacterium
GCAAAAGTTATTGCTACCAGTTTTGCCGATTTAGGTTTTGATGTAGATATTGGTCCGTTGTTTCAAACGCCCGCAGAGGCTGCCAAACAAGCTGTTGAGAACGATGTACATATTGTTGGCGTTAGTAGTTTAGCTGCTGGGCATAAAACCTTAGTGCCGCAATTGGTTGCCGAATTAAAAAAGTATAACCGCGAAGATATTTTGGTTGTTGTTGGTGGTGTTATTCCGCAGCAAGATTATGATTTTCTTTACAAAGCAGGTGCCACAGCCATTTTCGGGCCAGGTACCGTTATTGCAAAAGCAGCACAAGATATTTTAAACGTGCTGACTTCTAAAATTTAAGATCCCTTTTTTTATTTTTTGGGCGTTACGGCGCTTGGCCATTTCGAGCGATTCGAGAAATTTTCTGCGCCGTCGGGCTTTCACTTCAATCTTTGCCGATTACAGCAAAGGATTTTCGTTACAATCCCTAACGCAACTTACATCATTTTAATAATAAGCTCGGGCTTTCTTTTTATTTAATGAGTTTAAACGAATTCATAAATCTGTCGATAGATTTATTAAGTTCTTTTTTAGTTTCGGTAATGGTTTCAAGCACAAAAAGTTTATTGTGTACCAGGCATAACCTCATCTTAAGAATAGCTGTTCCATTCTGAAAATCAACACGTACTTCCCTTGCCAAAAAACCTTCTATAGTAATAACTTTTTCTGATAATAATTTACCTTTTACATTAGCAACCGCACCATCAATTGCCTGCCTATAAACAGTACCCAATTTATCTGTATCATCAGAATCTATTAATGAATCAGGATATAGCGTGCAGTTTACCAAGTAAACTAAATTAGATTCTGTTTTTACAGCAGAGGCGTCATAAATAAAAAGGTTTAAGGTGAGTTTTCCAATTTCTGAGTCAACCGTTTGTATTTGTTCGGTTGGTTTTTTAGGAAACTCTATAGTAAAACCAAATGCTTTTGATTCTAACAAATACCAAGTATCGGCTTTAGTAAAAGCACATAGGTTTAGTAAGAATAAAGAAAATACAGACAAGCGAATAATTTTTTTCATTTAAAGAAGATTTTTCACCAAATGTAATTTATTTCTCAAAAAGTTTGTATTTGTTTTTTCAACCTAAGGTTTAACTTGCCTTGCGAAACCACTTATAGGTAATACAAATTTAATGCGGTAACAACCCGATGCTTTTGCTTTGCTTACAAGAGATTACTTGTTTTCTTTTTGCTGTTTAGCTTCTTGCATCATTTTAATAATGAGGTCGAGCTTTTCAAGTTCAATTTTGCCAAGCATTAGTTGCAGGTTTTCAATTTCTTTTTTAGCCTCTAGGTTGGTCTGGTAATCAGCCAGCGCATTGGCGCGGTCGCGCTCTCCTTGTCGGTTTTGTGCCATCATAATAATAGGCGCGGCGTAGGCAGCCTGTGTAGAAAAAACGAGGTTAAGTAAAATAAAAGGGTACACATCCCAATGGTAAGTAAAACCAATTACGTTTAAAATCATCCAAACAGCCACAACGATAGTTTGTATTATAATAAAGCGCCATGAACCCATGCCAGTTGCTACCTTATCGGCTAATCGTTGTCCAAAGCCTAAAGAATCTTGATGATAATCGTGCCAATTGTGTTTAGTGCTCATTTTGTGTGTTTTAAATGTACACAAAGTTGCAAAAAAATAGGTTGGTTATAAAATACTTTTAGCCTTCCAAAATAAGTTTACTTAATTACTTTTTGTTCTTTAAGCTCTTTTAGTAGAGTAATAATAAGATCTAGTTTTTCAACTTCAATTTTACTGAGAAGAGTTTCTAAATTTTCAATTTCTCTTTTAGCTTCGAGGTTAGTTTCATAATCAGCTTGCGCATTAGCTCTATCGCGCTCGCTTTGTCGGTTTTGCGCCATCATAATAATGGGTGCGGCATACGCGGCTTGAGTAGAAAAAAGCAAGTTAAGTAATATAAAAGGGTATGCATCCCAATGATGCATAAAACCAATTACGTTTAAAATCATCCAAACGGCAACAATAATAGTTTGTAAAATAATAAACCGCCAAGAGCCCATGCCGCTTGCTACCTTATCGGCCAGGTGTTGCCCTAAACTCATTGAAGAGCGATAATGTTCGTGCCAGTTTGTTTTGGTTTTCATAGTGTGTGTTTTTAACGCATACTAAGGTGCAAAAAAAACAGCTTACCTATAAATTACTTTTAGCTTTTTCCCAACCAATAAAAGCCGTTTTACGCAAGGTGCCCCAACGGTATTGTCCAATAATGGCTTCGCGACGAATAACCCTATGACAAGGAATTAAATACGCCACCGGATTTGCACCCACCGCAGAACCCACCGCACGCATACCATTAGGACTGCCAACTGCATTAGCAATAGTTTGGTAAGATGCCACCGAACCGAAAGGGATTTTTAATACGGCCTCCCACACTTTTAATTGAAAGGGCGTGCCTTTAACCAACAGTTTAATATTGTTTTTTGCGTTAGCGTTAAAAAGATTTTGCACTAAGACCTGTGTGCTGTTTTGGTTTTGAGTAATGCTTGCATTTTGCCACTCAGTTTGTAGTTCGGTTATAAGTGCATCGGCATTATTATCTTCTAAAAAACGCAAAGCGCAAATGCCACGCTGGGTAATAGCCATTAAACAATCGCCAAAAATAGTAGAGTGTATGCCGTATTCTATTTGCATGCCGGCACCTTTGGTTTTAAACTCGTGTGGCGTAACGCCCTCTATATTCACAAACAAATCATACACTCTTGATTGGGTTGATAAACCAACGCTTTCGGCGGCTTCTGTTAAGTTGCTTGTTTTGTGTAATTCTTTTTTTAATTCTTCAACGGTTAAGTATTGCAAAAACTTTTTCGGACTAACACCTGCCCAATCGGTAAATATTTTTTGGAAATGAAACGGACTAACGTTTACCTCATCGGCTACATCGTATAAAGAAGGTTGTTGCTTATAGTTTTCTGTCAGAAATTTTATGGCTTCTTCTACGCGCTTGTAATTAGTTTCTTCACTTTCCATTAAACAAAAGTAGATTATTTGTAGGCATGGTTCAACCCGAATCTTGCTGTTTATTTTTCGCCACAGATTTTGCAAATAGCACAGATGTGAAATAAAATTAGTGTTATTCGTGGCAAAGTTTGCTTTGTTCTCCGCAATAGCGTAAATAAAAACAAATACCTTTGTGCCATGCAATTAAAAAAGACAGTAGTGCCGTTTGAAAAAACAAATTTTTTCAGCAAGTTGTTTTTAGATTATGTGAACGAGAAAAATAACCTGAACGAGTTTTACAGTTATAAACCATCTGCGCAAGGCATAAAAGATTTTGTAGATAAGAATACCTACAATTCTTTAAACCGAAATTTATTGGCAGAAGAATTGCTGCAACAAAACCACGATGTTACGCTTAGCGAAGCAACAAAAAGCAATATAGAAAAACTTAAAAATAAAAATACGTACACCGTTACAACTGGTCACCAGCTTTGTTTAGCAACCGGCCCTGCCTATTTTATTTACAAAATAATTTCGTGTATTAATTTATGTGAGTCGCTTAACAAACAAAACCCAAACAACTATTTTGTGCCTGTGTATTGGATGGCAAGTGAGGATCATGACTTTGAAGAAGTAAATCATATTAATCTTTTTAATAAAAAAATTAGCTGGACAAGTGAGCAAAAAGGTAGCGTAGGTTTATTTACTTTAGAGGGAATGGATGCTTTTTTAGCGGAAATAAAACAAGCCTTGGGCGAGAGTGAGCAAGCTG
>JBDTJJ010000434.1:0-7041 GCA_039935895.1 Bacteroidia bacterium
TTTTAGCGCTTGGGCATAAAAAAACGCCTCATGATTAGTGAGGCGTTTTAGTGCTTGATAAATTAATTATTTAAAAACTTTTTAGTGGTTTGTATGTTGGTGGTTAAATCAGTTATGGTAACGTACAATACTTGGTTTTTGCTGTCGGCTACGTTTAAGTAAATTTTATCGGTTACAACACTTAAACCTGCGTTGCTTAACATAACCTGACCTAACACATTGTAAACGGTAATGTTTACTTTAGTTTGTGCAGCGTAGTTAAACTGTAAGTAATTACCCGTTGCATCTTTGCTTACGTAAATGTTATTGTTGTTAGCAGACAATGATTTTATGCCCGTTGTGTTAGCATCAACCTCTACCACTTGTGTTGAAGTGGCAGTATCGTTACAAGCTGTATTTATAGCGTATAAAGTAACGGTATAAGTACCCGTATTGTTATAGGTATAACTTGGACTTTGCTGGCTTGCCGTATTACCATCGCCAAACTGCCAGTTGTAGCTGGTTGCATTTGCACTTGTATTAGTAAATGTAATTGCAGAACCAATGATAACTTGCGTAGGTGCTGTGAAAACAGATGCAAGCACTGGAGATGTAAATGTAAATGTTTGTACAGATCCATCGCATGCGCCAACTGTGTTTACTTCTACTGTAAATACACCGTTATTTAAACCTGTTAAGGTATCGGCCGTTGTTTTGTTTAAAGAGGATTTAACAATAGTACCGTTGGAATTTCTCCAAATGTAGTTCCAAGGACCTGCATTATTACCCACTGCGGTAATTAAGCCATCTGCCTTATTTGCGCAACTTGCTTGTTTAGCATTTACAGTGGTAGGCAATTGCGCCATGGTTACTTGCAAGGTAAAACGAGCAACAGTTTCTGTATCATTAATAGTAAGGTTAAAAGAACCGCCACGCAAATCATAATCTGCATTAAGGTAATTATCGTGCAGGTTTAAACAAGCACCTAAAAGCATGTTTTCCATCCCTACGGGGTTAATTTGATACTGACTAGTAGTGCCACTTAAAATTTTTACCGGAATGGTATAGTTTTGGTTTAGCTCTGGCAAACCGTTAATTGAATAATCTCTCCCCCTGTTTCCTGCATAAGAACTTGATATTTGCAATGCACCATTATAACCTATAGCTGTAGCATCAAAACCATCAATAGTATCGGTTGCATTAGCATTAAATGAAATAGCTGCCCAGCTTTCGTTATTATTACCTGTTACTTGCAAGCTGAAATAATGAGTTAGTGAGGTTGAAGTTGAGGTTACATTTGCAGTGTTATTTTCTTGGTTGGCCTCTCTAAATAAAACATGATGATTTGGATCTCCACATTTTGCTGATTCTTTAAAATGTAAAGATATCGAAGAGGCTTGATCGGTTTGTACATAAAAACCTAAGCCGGCAGGTATTATATCTCCAACAGTATAAGTGCCACTTGCAGGATTACTAATACCGCTGCTTGCATTATATATCATGTAATCTCCACCTCCGGTACCAATACTTGCACTGTATGCGTAATAATTATTTGCAGTAGAGCTACTACCTATGCCGCTTGCCGCAACTACTTTTTTCCATGAAATAGGTGATGGATATGGATTTGCAACTAAATTATAACCATAATTAATAAGATCTCCTGTGTTTGCGTTTTTTAACCCAATAGTTACATCGCCACTTTTAATACCACCTGTAATACTAATTAATTCTCCTGGTATATTTATGCCTGGATTGGCAGTGCCTAAATAAACCCAATAACCTTGACCAGGGTTAATAACATCAGTTAAGCCACCTATAGGGTTGTAATGAGCTGCATCACCAAAAGTAGATCCAGTTGTTTCATCGTAAGATTGTACGGAGTTAAAAGCAGTTCCTTGAACACCCGTATAGTTACATCCGCTAGGGCATGTAATTACAAAGTTATTATTCCAATCAGCAAAAGTTGGGCTATCAATACCCGCAGAACCCATTAACATCCAATTTGTTTGGTTGCCGGTTGGGTTATGAAAAACTTGTGCAGTTACATCTCCATTAATATCACCGCCAACTATACCAACACGACCAACTTTGCCAACTGTGGTTTGATCTGCAATTAAAGTTAAAAAACCTCCTGTTTCAAGATCTCCAGCAGTAGGACTTATGCTATCTGTTATATTTAATGGATTGCCTAAAGTGAATATATTAAAAGTATTAATGCTATCGTTTAAAACTAAACATCTTAAAGAGTTTGTATTTGAGTTGGTTTGATCCATAAATAAAGTTGCGTTTGCACCTCCACCACCAAAAGTTAAGCTTTTAATAACCAAGGCAGATGTACTACCTCCTGTTATAACATTAGTAGCCGAACCAAAAGTAGCGTCATTGTCAACATCTAGTGTTAGCTTTTTTCCATTTAATTTAAGAGACCCCCCAGATTGGTAAAATACACTGGAATCAGCGTCACCAACACTACTCACTAAAACATCATAACCTAAAGTAACAGAACCTGCACTAATTATAAAGGTTTTTACTTGCCCTGTTAAAGGTAAAGTACCAACTGAAGTGGATGTACTTGATGCTATTTCAATGCGTGCTCCACTAGATCCGATTATAGAACCCGTTCCTGATATTGTGCCTTTAAATGTTATACCACCATCAATCATTGATAAAGTTGCGCCAATTTTACAAACATTTGCTACGCTAATTTGGTGTGTATTTAAAGTGGCATCCTTTAAAATAGTAAGGTTATAATAATCTCCTTTGCCAACAACTGCATTCACATCATCATAGACTACAGTGCTGCCTGTGTTAAATGTACGATTGGTGTTTGAAATATAGTAAGTAAATATATCGCCAGAGTTTATTTTTAATGTAGCATTGTTATTAACAATTAAGTTTAAATCTCTTGAACTAGGACCAGAAGTATTTACAATATAATTAGTTGATAAGCCAGTATTAAAACTTGCTGCTGTTGTGCCATCACCTATATTTATAGTAGAGCCACTTGTTACTGTCCAACTGGACGAACCCATAGTTGAAGCAGTAGCGTAAATATTAAGTGTTTCGGCACTTGGTGTTGGCCATGTAGATGGGTTAGCACCACCACTATTAACCCAGCTTGTAGTTGCATTAAAATCACCAGTACCAACAGCAGTATATGTGTATGGTCCCGTTTGCCCTTTAGCATTAAATGTTAAGGCAACCAAAACCGCAACGCTTAAAACTTGTATTATTTTTTTCATAGTATTTTTTTTATTAGTGATAAAAGTAGTTAAAGTTTTAACGCTGCCAAAAAAAAAGAGGTAGTTTGTTAAAAAAAGAGGTAAAATTTATTAGTTTTAGATAAATGGGTTAAAACTATCGGTTAAAAATGCTTTCAATTCAGTTTTGAGAGGCGAAAGGTCAGCCACAGATGTCGCAGATGCCACAGATTTTGTATCTGATAAATTTGTGTAATTGGTGGCAAAAAAAGAAAGGTCAGCCACAAATATCGCAGATAGCACAGATTTGTATTTTAAAATTTTTACGTAATATTTTATTTTTATCTGATAAATCAGTGTAATCTGTGGCGAAAAGAAGCTAAAAAACCTATGTTTCTATGTGTTTAAACTCCTAAAAATATAAGCCATAAGCTTTAACGCCATGTTTGCTAAATTCAATAGCCGGAAACGGGACTTTAAAGCCATTAACCACGCTAAATACACTTTGTAAAAATTTAGATTTTGTTTTAATTTTTGTAAAATCTATATCCAACGAAAAATAAAATTGCCTGTACCTCGAAAATGTTTGTTGACTGCCGTTTGCAGCAATAATAATACTTTGGTTTTTTATTGAATTTACGGATGTACTTCCATCAGGATGCACAATAACATTGCTTTCTCCACTAATCATACCATTGGCACCGTAACCAAAATCAAGCGCAATCCATTTTGGAAATTTAGTATCTTTTTTAAAAAAGGAAGCCAAACTAACCGAAAGCCAATAGGTTTGTCCGTTGTAATTTTTTATAAGTTGCGAACCAAAAGAATTTCCCAATTCGCTTGGTCTTATACCCGAGTAATAATCTTGATGAAAAGAATATTTTAAATGTATGCGTTGTTCGTTCCAAAAACGTTGCTGCAAGGTAAACAATAAACTCCCCGAAATATTAGCTGTTTCATCGCCCCAACTAAAGCCCCATTCGGTACTAAAACCATCCATAATTTCTATGGCAGTCATGTATAAAGCACCATAAGCTTCGCCATAAAAAATACTCTGGTTATCTGTAAAGCCGGCCCACTTCATGGCTCGGTACATTTCGCGGGCGGTGTTGTAGGTTGTAAATGTGTGTCCCATTTTATCCATTTGGCACCACTCGCTATTATCATTAAAAAAATGAAAATTAGTTGATTTATAAGGCTTATACCAAATAATATTTAAGTACGATAAAGATGCCGCCGTGTATGCGCCCGTGGTGCCCAATAAAATACTTTTACGAATGGTTTTTTGTTTTTTAGTAAGCGAATCTTTTGGAGTGATTTGCTGAGAGAAACACGACACGGTTGTATATAAAAATAGCAAGAAAAAAACTAATTTTCTTCCCGTCATTCCAAACTTGTTTCGGAATCTGTGAGATGCTGAAACAAGTTCAGCATGACGTTCTATTTTGTTTTCTTTAAAAAATCTTCCCACTTCATTTTTTTATAATCATCGCTGCCAAAATAGTGTGCTATTTTATTTGTCCATTCGGGAGTTTGGTAAAAGCTTACCACATCAAGGGTTTCCAACTTTTCATCTAAAAGCACCATACTTGGAATGACGAAATTTTTACGCGTAAGTTCTAAGGCCAAACGATGAAAAGGAAATCCATCGGCACCGTTGTTGGCATATTTTACGCCTTTAAAATCTATCTCGCTTTTATCTTGCTGCGCATTAAATTTAACCAAATAATATTTTTTGTTGAGGTATGCAACCAGCGCTGTATCGGTAAAGGTGGTTTGGTTCATTACCCGGCAGGTATTGCAAAAATCGGTATAAATATCTACCAATATTTTTTTAGGATGTTTTTTTTGAAGTGCTAAAGCTTCATTAAATGTATAAACTTTGGGTTGTTTTTTTGCGAAGGTAGTATCGTAAAAAGTATGTGTAAAATTTTTATTAAAATCATCGAAAGAAGCTGTTTTAAAGGCATTTTCGACTACAAAGACTAACAGCGGTTCAATTTTTTTTGTTTCTAAAAATCCTTGCGATAATAAATTGAATTGGTAATTATTGGCCACAAAAATAGTGGACGGATAACTTAAACTTTGTCCGAGAAATTTAATGGCTAAATCGTGTGGCGATTTTTTTTCAGCGCTTTTGTTTACGTAGGTTGAGCCATTATATTCAATGGTATCATGGGTTTCAGCGTTAAATTGTACTGGATAAAAATAGGTGTTTATGTAACTTGCAATGTTTGGATCAGAGTACGTAGTTTTTACCATGTGCTTGCACCAGCCGCACCAATCGGTATAAATATCAATCAGCAAGGGTTTAGGCTGTTTTTTCATTTCGGCTTGCGCTTCTTTAAAAGTGAGCCATTTTACCAAACCATGATTTTCTTCTTGCGAAAATAAATTTAATCCACAAAAAAGACCTATTGTTAATAATAATCGACTAAACATGGCATAAAAGTAGAAAAAAATTGTGCCGAAATTTCGTTAATCCCAATTTATAGCTAAATTTGCACCCGAATTTAAAAATCGTTAAAAACAGTTAATTATATAATGCCACGTACAGCAAGTCTTTTAAGCAGAAAATTACGAGTAGCAGCACTATTTATGGGTGTTTTTTCTTTATCTATTTTTAAAACTTTTGCTTACGAACCTGTTGAAGATACCATTAAGCAAGATACCTTACCTCACGTTTCTGCCGCTGCACATGCTGAAAAGAAAGGCTTTGATGCCGGAAAATTAATTACAGAACACATCAGTGATTCGCACGATTGGCATTTATGGGGCGAAGGACACACGGCAGTTTCTATTCCGCTACCTATTATTATATACAGCAAAAAAAATGGCTTATCTATATTTTTATCCAGCAGGTTTGAGCACGGTACAGTTGCTTATAAAGGATATATTTTAGAAGAAAATGCCATTGTTCCTCAAAACGAAATTGGTTCTGGCGATGAAAACTCAATAGAAAATGCCGATACAGATACCGATGCCGGAATTATAGATTTATCTATCACAAAAAATGTAGCTTCTTTATTAATAAGCGCTATTTTATTATTATGGATATTTTTAAGTGTGGCTAAAACCTATAAAAACCGCGTAGGCAAAGCACCAAAAGGCTTGCAATCGTTTGTAGAACCACTTATTATTTTTGTAAGAGATGATGTTGCCAAAACTTCTATCGGCCCGAAATACGAAAAGTTTATGCCTTATTTATTAACGGTATTCTTTTTCATCTTTATTAATAATTTAATGGGTTTGGTGCCGATTTTTCCAGGTGGAGCTAACCTTACGGGTAATATAGCCGTTTGTGCTGTGCTGGCAACTTTTACTTTAATCATTATTTTTGCCAATAGCAACGCACATTACTGGAGACACATTTTTGCTATGCCGGGCGTACCAGCTTGGGTACTTATTATTTTAACCCCAATTGAACTTTTAGGTGTTGTATTAAGACCATTTGTATTAATGATACGTTTGTTTGCTAACATTACCGCAGGGCACATTATAGCTTTAGCTTTTTTTAGTTTAATATTTATTTTTGGAGAAATGAGCACAGGCGCAGGCCTTGGTGTATCTATCTTATCAGTAGCATTTACGGTATTTATGGGCTTTTTAGAATTGCTGGTTGCATTTTTACAAGCCTATGTATTTACACTTTTATCAGCTATGTATTTTGGAGCAGCTATTGAAGAAGGTCATCATGCGCACGATGAAAATCATGCACACGACCACGCTCAGCCCGAATCGCAAATTGATATGGTATAAGAAATTTAAAGTTTTTGCTTGTTTCGTAAAACAGGTGTTTGTTTAACCTAAATAAAAAAAAGTAACATGATGTCAACTGTATTATTAGAAGCTGTACAAGCAC
>JBDTJJ010000435.1:0-3068 GCA_039935895.1 Bacteroidia bacterium
TCTCTACGTAATTAGATATGGCGCGTACTTGCACACAATTTGTATTTGTTTGGTTGCAGGCAAATAAAAATGCGGCACCTTCCATACTTTCAATTTCTGCTTGACTATAAAATAAAAACTTTTCGATATTGCGTGTATTGCCGTGCGTTGTATTTACTGTAGCGCCTTTTACAGAGGGTAAATTAGTCAAAGCACTATGATTAAAGTCTGCATTATTTTTTACGTGATAAGTGCCCGGTAATTTAAGTTCCTCGAGCGATAAAAAATCTTCATCATCTTCGGCACCTAAATCGGCAAAGCAATCTTCATCAATACGCACTACATCTCCAATAGAAAGTTTGTTAGTAAAGCTTCCGCAAATGCCTGCGTTTATAGCGACATCATATTTATTAGTAAGGTATTTCCCAAGAAAAAAACTGGTGTGTGCAATGCCAACACCGGTAACTAAAACATCAATAGTGTGTTGTTTGTAGGTGTAGGATGAAAATATGTTTTCTTTTACATCGGCATTTATTTCCGTTAATAAAGGCGCAATTTCATAAGTGGTGGCAGAAACTAGTAGCAGGTGCATATTTATTTTTGATTTTAAACAAATATAGTAAACCATAATGGTATATTTGCACAACTAAATTACTATGCTTTTTATAACTAGAAAAGAACATTTTAACGCCGCTCATAAATTGTATAATCCGCAATGGAGCGAAGAAAAAAACGCCGAAATTTTTGGCAAATGCTCTAACCCAAATTGGCACGGACATAATTACAATTTATACGTAACCGTTAAAGGAAATATAAACCCAGAGACAGGATTTGTAGTAAATTTAAAAGACCTAAGTACCATTATTAGAGTTGAAGTTTGTGATAAGTTAGATCATAAAAATTTGAATTTGGATGTAGATTTTTTAAAAGGTGTTATGACAAGTACCGAAAATGTAACGATTGCTATTTTTAATATTCTTACTCCAAAAATCAAACAATTAGGTGCTGAATTACACAGCATAAAATTATATGAGACAGAAAATAACTACGTAGAATATTTCGGGAATTAAATGCGCATTATAGATACCATACCGCATCCCGCTATACAAATAAGTATTTTTCACATGAACGATAAATATTTGGTAAAATTTGAAGCCGCCATGATGGAACAGGTTTTTAAGTTTGATACCACTGATATAAAAAGTGTTGATGCGCTGAAACAAATTATTAATGAAGATTTTATTGATGCTGTGCGCAAACGTTTTAACGAAATGTTTTTACAATACAAAGCGGCTTTTTAAAAATGCAAGTCGTTTTAAGCACTGCTTATTTACCACCTATTCAGTATTTTCAAAAAATAAATCAATTTGATTTTTTTTACATAGAAAAGCACGAGCATTATGTAAAGCAAAGTTACCGTAATCGGTGTAATGTATTTGGTGCTAATGGAGTTTTATCGTTAAGTATTCCGGTAATTCATTTACACGATAAAGAAATTATTACAGATAAAAAAATATCTTATTCAGAAAACTGGCAGCAGCAGCATTGGCGAACCATTGAAAGTGCTTATAGAAACAGTCCGTATTTTATTTATTATGCAGATACTTTAAAACCTTTTTATGAAAAAAAACATACTTTTCTTTTTGATTATAATGTAGAATTGCTCCAATTTATTTTAAATAGTTTTAAAATGAAAGTGGAAATGAAATTTACCGAAACCTTTGAAAAAACAAACTCTTTGGAGGATTTTAGAAATACAATTAATCCAAAAAACAAAGCTGAAGCAACTGAATTTAAACCCTATTCGCAACTTTTTAGCAATAAGCATAATTTTCAGCCAAACCTAAGCGCTATTGATTTGTTATTTAACGCAGGCCCCCATTCTAAAGATTATTTATAAATCCTGACAAGTATTTTCTAATTAAAACAAAAAGGCTTTTACCTTTGCTACCTAATGTATTTAAAGCAACTTAGTATTTTAAATTTTAAAAATTATGCCGAAACTTCGGTGCAATTTCATCCTAAATTAAATTGTTTTACAGGTGTTAACGGCATGGGCAAAACCAATTTGCTAGATGCTATTTATTATTTATCATTTTGCAAAAGTTGTTTTAATACTATTGACAGTCAGAATATACTTTTTGACCAAGATTTCTTTATGTTGCAGGGTTTGTTTGATAACGGCGTTGAAATAGACGAAGTTTATTGTGGAATAAAACGTGCACAGAAAAAAGTTTTTAAACGAAATAAAAAAGAATACGAAAAATTATCAGATCATATTGGTTTATTCCCTTTGGTAATGATTAGTCCGGCGGATACAAACCTAATTACTGGCGGCAGCGACCAACGCCGTCGCTTTATAGATGGCATTATTTCTCAGTTTGATAAATTGTATTTAGATAATTTAATGCATTACAACCACATATTACAACAACGTAATGCGCTGTTAAAACATTTTTCCATCACACGTTCTTTTGATAGTATTGGCTTAGAAGTTTGGGATGAGCAGCTTGTTGTTTATGGCTCATACATACACGATGCGCGCGAAGTTTTTTTGAAAGAATTTATCCCAGTTTTTGAGAATTATTACAAACTCATTGCAGAGAATAATGAGCAAGTGCATTTGCAATATGTGTCCACTATTCAGCGAGATTATAAAGCGGCCTTACAAGCTGCTATTAAAAAAGATTGTGCCATAGAACATACTACTATTGGCGTTCACAGAGATGATCTTGAATTTTTATTGAATGAAAACCCAATTAAAAAGTTTGCTTCGCAAGGGCAACAAAAAACATATTTGCTTGCATTAAAATTAGCGCAATATGAATTCATCAAAAATAAAAAAGGTGTAAAACCCTTGCTATTGCTGGATGATATACATGATAAGTTAGATGCTAATCGTTTTAAAAAATTAATTGATATTGTTTCTTCAAATCAATTTGGACAAATATTTATTACCGACACACATACCGAAAGAATGCAACAATTATTTGCGAATAACCTTGAAAGAAAAATTTTTAAGGTTGAAGATGCAAGTGTTAGCGAGATTGTATAGAAATTTGCAATAGTTAAAGTTATTTATTCTTCAT
>JBDTJJ010000436.1:0-2917 GCA_039935895.1 Bacteroidia bacterium
ATGAAGGAGCTAATTTTTCTGCCGGCGCAAACGTTGGTATGATATTTATGATGGCTGCCGAACAGAACTACGATGAATTAAGTATGGCGGTTAAATTATTCCAAAATACTACCATGCGTATTCGTTATTCATCTATTCCGGTGGTAGCAGCGCCTCATAACTTAACCTTAGGTGGTGGTTGCGAAATTTGTTTGCACGCAGATAAAGTTGTTGCGCACGCTGAAACCTATATTGGTTTAGTTGAATTTGGTGTAGGCCTTATTCCGGGCGGTGGCGGAACAAAAGAATTTGCTGTTCGTTTAAGTGATTCATTGCACGAAGGTGATGTTGAAACAAATGCTTTCCGCGATAAATTCTTAACTATTGGTCAGGCAAAAGTAGCTACCTCAGCTTACGAAGCATTTGATATGGGTATCTTAAGAAAAGGAACTGATAGGGTGGTTGTATCTCGCAGTCGTCAATTAAGCGAAGCGAAAGCAGAGTGTTTACGAATGGCAAATAGCGGTTATACAAAACCAACTCCACGTAAAGATATTCGTGTGTTAGGTAACGAAATTTTAGGATTGGTTTATGTTGGTGCAAATTCTATGCGCAGCGGAAATTACATCAGCGATCACGATCAATTAATTTCAGAAAAATTAGGTTTTGTTTTAGCCGGTGGAAATTTATCTCAACCAACACTTGTTTCAGAACAATACTTACTTGATTTGGAAAGAGAAACATTCTTACAACTTTGCACAGAACGTAAAACATTAGAACGCTTGCAAAGTATTGTTAACGGAGGAAAAATATTGAGAAATTAGTAAAAGGTATTTGGTAGCAAGTAGCTAGTAATAAAACATAAAATAATAAATTAATTAAATAACCTGTCACGTACCTGATACTAGATACCGGGTACCTGATACAAACAAAATAAAATGAACGCATATATTGTAGCAGGTTTTAGAAGTGCCGTAGGAAAAGCTTCCCGTGGAGTATTTCGTTTTCATCGTCCGGATGATTTAGCCGCAGAAGTTATTCAACATTTAATGGCTTCGGTTCCGCAGGTTGATAAAGATAAAATTGACGATGTATTAGTTGGTAACGCAATGCCTGAGGC
This sequence comes from Bacteroidia bacterium, assembly GCA_039935895.1. GTDB lineage: Bacteria > Bacteroidota > Bacteroidia > B-17B0 > Aurantibacillaceae > PALSA-968. The sequence goes on from JBDTJJ010000436.1 coordinate 1,100, forward strand.
AGAGCAAGGCTTAAACGTTGCACGTCTTATTTCGTTATTGGCTTTGGGTACCGATAAAGTTCCGGGTGTAACCGTTAATCGTTATTGCGCATCGGGTTTAGAAACCATTGCTATGGCAAGTGCAAAAATTCATGCTGGTATGGCCGATTGCATTATTGCAGGTGGTACAGAAAGTATGAGTTTGATACCAATGGGTGGATGGAGAGTTCTTCCAAATCCAAAAATTGCAAAAGAACATGCCGATTGGTATTGGAATATGGGCTTAACAGCTGAAGAAGTTGCTAAAGTTTATAAAGTTTCTCGCGAAGATCAAGATGTATTTAGTTACAACTCGCATCAAAAAGCAATTGCTGCAATTAAAGCCGGTAAGTTTAAAGATGAAATTGTTCCCGTAAAAATTACCGAAACATTTTTAGATGAAAAAGATAAACGTAAAACACGCGATTATTTAGCCGATACAGATGAAGGCCCTCGTGCTGATACATCGGTTGAAGCATTAGCAAAACTAAAACCTGTTTTTGCAAATGGCGGAAGTGTTACTGCGGGTAACTCATCGCAGACAAGTGATGGTGCTGCGTTTGTAATGGTGGTGAGCGAAAAATTTATGAAAGAAAATAAATTAACGCCAATTGCTCGTATGGTTTCTCATGCAGCGGCAGGTGTTCCTCCTCGCATTATGGGTATTGGTCCAATTGCAGCTATTCCAAAAGCTATTGAAAAAGCAGGTTTAAAATTAAACGACATCGATTTATTTGAATTGAATGAAGCATTTGCTTCTCAATCTTTAGCGGTTGTAAGAGAGTTAAACATCAACCCCGAAATTGTAAACGTAAACGGTGGTGCTATCGCATTAGGTCACCCACTTGGCTGCACAGGCGCAAAACTTTCTGTGCAATTATTTAGTGAACTACGCAGACGAAATAAAAAATATGGCGTAGTTACTATGTGTGTTGGTACCGGACAAGGTGCGGCTGGTGTATTTGAATTATTGTAAAAAAGATATTAGATGTGAGAGCCTAGATTTGAGACTAAGCATTCATATAAAAAAGCAAAATAATAACAATTAAAATAATCAGGGTGTTCAGAATCTCATATCTAAATACCCATATCTAAAATCTAATATGGAATCAACATCAAATCAAACAAAAGGCGGCGAGTTTATTATTAAAGAAACAAACGCACAAGATATTTTCATTCCAGAACAATGGACGGAAGAACAATTAATGATGAAAAAAACTTGCGAAGATTTTGTTGCGCAAGAAGTATCTCCGTTTTTAGATAGAATTGATAATCAAGAAGAAGGTCTTATGCCATCTATACTTGTAAAAGCTGGAGCGCTTGGTATTCTTGGTATTTCAGTACCTGAAGATTTAGGTGGTTTAGGTTTTGATTTCGTAACATCTATGCTTACTACCGAAGTTATTGGTGGTGCACATTCGGTTGCGGTTGCTTTATCGGCACACACAGGTATTGGTACGTTACCAATTTTATATTATGGTAACGAAGCACAAAAAAAGAAATACATTCCAAAATTAGCAACAGGCGAATGGAAAGCATGTTATTGCTTAACTGAGCCAAGCAGCGGTTCGGATGCTAACAGCGGAAAAACACATGCTAAACTTACGGCTGATGGAAAACATTATATTTTAAACGGACAAAAAATGTGGATCACCAATGGTGGTTTCGCTGATATTTTTACCGTGTTTGCAAAAATTGATGATGATAAAAATTTATCGGCTTTTATTGTAGAAAAATCTTTTGGTGGAATTACGTTAAACCCTGAAGAACATAAAATGGGTATTAAAGGAAGTTCTACGC
>JBDTJJ010000437.1:0-5945 GCA_039935895.1 Bacteroidia bacterium
CTTTATGCGGCAGCGGACAAGGTAAATGGACAGCTTTTTCTATGGTACTTCCGGCATCTGCCAATAATAACGCTAACGTAAAAATTGGGTTTCTTTGGGTAAATGATGATGATGGTGCAGGTACAGATCCATCTTTTGCAGTTGATGATGTTACGTTAACTGATGCCGCTACTGCCTCAAATCCGGTAGTAAGTATTACACCATCACCAAGTGCTACCATTTGTGTAACATCTACTTTAACCTTAAACGGTTCGGCTACAAATGGACCAATTACAAGCTATTCATGGACGGTAATTCCTGCCACGGGCGCAACCTTTATACCTAATGTAACAACACCAACTGTAGCGGTTACTTTTTCGGTAGCAGGTACATACACATTTGATTTAGCAGCTACTAATGCAAGCGGAACAGGAAACATGACTCAAGTTATAACAGTAACACCGGTTATTGCATCTTCTGTAAGTGTTACGGCAAGTCCATCAAATCCGATTTGTCCGGGTACAGTAGTTAGTTTTACAGCTACGCCAACCAATGCAGGCATTAATCCTACTTATCAATGGCAGGTTAATGGTGTTAACGGAGGTACAAATTTACCAACATTTACGCCTGCTGCATTAGTTAATAACGACGTGGTAAATGTTACACTTACTCCAACAGCAACTTGTACATCTCCTTCAACAGCATCTTATACCGTACAGGTTTCATCGGCTATAACACCTACTGTTACAATATTAGCAAATCCAACGGGTACTGTTTGCCCGGGTACAATAATTACGTTTAATGCAAGCACGTTAGGTTCAGGTGCAAACCCGGCTTATCAATGGCAAGTTAATGGCATAAACGCAGGTACAAATTCATCAACATTCGTTGCTCCCGTTTTAGTAAATAATGCGGTTGTTACAGTAACGGTAACTCCAATTGCCAGTTGCGCATCTGCGGCATCTTCATCTTATACGGTTCAGGTTGGTATAAACGTAACTCCTTCGGTAACAATTTCTGTAAGTCCTTCGGCAACAGTTTGCACCGGAAGTGTGGCAACCTTTAGTGCTACAAGTTCTAATGGAGGTACTACACCTGTTTTTCAATGGATAAAAAACGGAATTAATAGCGGCACAAACTCAGCTACTTATACATTAATTCCTTCTAATAACGATCAGGTTCATGTAATAATGACTTCAAATGCAGCTTGCGCTTTACCTTTAATAGCTAATTCAAATACAATAACTATAACTGTTTTTTCAGGAAGTTCTATTGTAGCCGGATTAACCAAAACTATTTGCTCTGGAGACAGCACGAAGTTATCCTCTACAGGAACAAATTGGGTATGGTCTCCTTCTACCGGATTAAGTTGTGTTAATTGTCAATATCCAAAAGCATCGCCAAGTGCAACAACAATTTACACCGTTACTGCTTCAAGCGGGGCTTGCACATCATCAGCAACACAAACAGTTGTAGTAAATCAATCAGCAACGGCTTTGTTTGGTACAACGGGTTTAATAATTCCGGGTATTCCTCAAACCATAAATTTTGCAAACATATCTCTTAATGCAAACGGATATAGTTGGAATTTTGGTGATAACAGCGGTAATATAATTGCAACCAATCCTGCGCATACGTACAACGCTGCGGGTACTTATACGGTAACCTTAATTGCCTATAGTGCTAATGGATGCAACGATACAACCAACTCGTTACTTAGTGTAACCGATACAGCAGGACTTACTATGCCTAATGTTTTTACGCCTAACGGAGATGGTATTAACGATTATTTTATTCCAAATGCACACGGGTTAAAAACGTTAGATTGCACTATTTACGATAGATGGGGCGTAAAAATTACCGACTTAGATTTAAGCACGCAGCAATATTGGGATGGACACACCACAGCTGGTTTAGCATGTAGCGATGGTACTTATTTTTATACGTTGAAAGCTACCGATGTAAATGGAAAATCATATAGTTTAAAAGGTTTTATACAACTTATACGATAACTTATTTTACAGGTAGATAAAATACAATTCAATTACCCAAACGAAACTCTTTTTAAGGGATTAAAAAACATTTCGTTTTCGCTTAATAAAGCAGAAACACTTGTATTTGTTGGTAAAAGCGGAAGCGGCAAAACTACTTTGCTAAAATGTATTTATGGCTTAAATGATTTACAAGGCGGCGAAATTACGTTTAACGATGAACGTGTTTTTGGTCCGGCGTATCACTTAATACCTGGTCATACTGATATGAAATTGGTGAGTACAGGTTTTGCGTTATTAGAACATCATACCATTTATGAAAATATTGCAGATGTTTTAATTGGCTATCACGACGATTATAAAAAGAAGAAAGTAAACGAGCTACTTCGTTTAACCGAACTGACAACTTTTAGAGATAAAAAAGTAAGCACTTTATCTGATGGGCAAAGACAACGTGTTGCGCTGGCAAAAGCCATTTGTATATTTCCAAAATTATTATTGTTAGATGAGCCCTTTAGTAATTTAGATATTATTTTAAAAGAAAAAATATTTACCTACATCCAAAAGAAACTGAAACAACACAAAGCAAGTTGCATTATTGTAACACATCGTTTAGATGAAGTTTTAAGCAGTGCCAATTATTTAGGCATAATTAAAAATGGTAAAATTGTTCAGTTAGATACCTACAAAAAAATAAAGAAAGCACCTGCAAACGAGTATGTAAAAAGTTTGGTTTTGTATTAGGATATAATCAGTAAACACTTCTGTTTTTCAGGGGTTCTACATCCCAATTGCTTTCAGAAAAAGTAAAGCGAGAAGAAAATAAAATAAATATAGTAAAACCTGCATTTAAAATCAATAAATGAAAAATACATGCCATTCTGTATAAACTAAAATAATCTGCTCGTTCGTCGGTACTAATTATATTGTTTGGCAACAGTAAAGCTTCTGTTAAACTAAATAGCAGAATAGAAATAAATAATGATTCAAAATTTCTTGCCGAAAAAAATAAAATGCTTCGCCATTTGTTAAGTGGTTTGCCCCATGCATGTATTAAATAATAATTACCATAAATAGTTTGCGCAAACAGCATAGCTTGGTGTTGTTTTTTATTTTCAGCAAAAAATGAGGACGCGCTTAATATTTTAAAATGCTTGATATCTTTTCTATACTTTATATTCAAATCTTTTATTTTTAAAACAGCTTCATAAGGTATTTCTTCCTGATAAAATTGAGACGGAAGAAACCTTAATCGTAGTTTTTTGCAAATACTTTTTAGTTGAAGTGCGGTAAATATTTTTTCTGTTTCTATTTCATCATCATCATCTAAAAACTCAAAAGATTTATTGTAAAACTTTAAATTATCTAAAATATTTTTATCTGATAAACGACTTTTAAATAAAATACGTTCAGCATCCTGCAATAATTTTTCTTGCTGAGATAGTTGCTTTCGTTCGCTTTCTAATGCTTGTTGTAAATTTTTACTGCGCATGATTTTGTTATGTAAATTTACAAAATTATATTTGTTTTATGCGAGTTATTATACAAAGAGTAAGTGCAGCAAGTGTTACTATAAACAAAACTATTTTTTCTGAAATAGAAAAAGGCTTGTTAATTTTAGTTGGAGTAGGAGAGGAGGATAACGCAGAAGATATTGATTGGCTATGCAACAAAATAATTGATTTACGCATTTTTGCCGATGAAGTCGGTAAGATGAATGTAAGTCTAAAAGATATTAATGGCGATGTTTTAGTGGTTAGTCAGTTTACCTTATTTGCTTCTACAAAAAAAGGCAACAGACCTTCTTATATTAAATCGGCAAAGCCCGAAACAGCCATACCTTTATATGAACTGTTTATTAAAACCATGACTAATTTATTACAAAAGCCCGTTAAGACAGGAGTTTTCGGTGCAGATATGCAACTTGCTTTGGTAAATGATGGACCTGTAACTATTATGATAGATTCGAAAAATAGAGAGTAATTTAAAAAGAAGCAGTAATGTTATTCTAATTACTCTTCCACTCCATCAAACTCGTCATAAACTTGCCCATTATTGGCATCAAGATAAACATAAGGGTAACCGTTTTCTCCTTGAACTGCCCAAGCTAACTTATAACTTTTAGGAGAAGGTAAAGAATCAATACTTGTACAATAAATACCAAGTCTGTATGAAATACAAGTTGTGCCATAATTCATGTTTTTTTTAGCTATGTTAATTGCAGTAAGATAATCAATAGCAGGATTAAAAGATGCGATTTTAATTGAATCAACAAAAGTTAAAGGTCCACTTTCATTAAGCACATCAGGACTAAAAATACTGTTTGTAGTTTTATAAATACCATACGTGTAATTTAATATTTTCATTCCTTTAAAAAAAATATTACATTTCATAGATGTGATATATTGGTCTGAATAAATTTGAAAAACCTGTAAGTTTGGGTGTTTATTTAAGGTGTCGATAAGCTCGGGTGCTGCTTTTAAAGGGCTAATATCAACAAGATGTTTCGTGTCTTTTAGATCTGTATAATTAGCGCAAATTTTAGGATCTTTTTTGCAAGCTGAAATTATACTTACAACAATTAAATAAAGAATTATTTTTTTCATTTTATTAATAGTTAAGCAAAGCCTCCATAGCCACTTCTACCTTATCGGCATTGGGTAACATGGTTTTTTCTAAGATGGCGTTAAGCGGAATAGCTGGCAGGTTTTCAGCCCCAATAACTTTAACGGGAGCATCTAAATATTCAAAACAATTTTCGCTAATGCGAGATGCTATGCTTTGTGCAAAACTGTTGCTTTTAGGTTCTTCTGTTAAGACTAATACTTTGCCATGTTTTTTAGCCGATGCATAAATAGTTTCTTCATCTAAAGGAGATAGCGTACGTAAGTCAACAATCTCAATTTGATTAGGGAATTTCTTTGCAGCATTCTTAGCCCAATAAACGCCCATTCCGTAAGTAATTACAGTCAAAGACTGCTTACTGCCACTGGCTTCTGCCTCCTGAACTAATCTGGCTTTGCCTAAAGGAATGATGTAATCTTCATCGGGTTCGATGGTTTTAGCATCTTCGGTACCTTTAATTTTACTCCAATATAAACCTTTATGTTCTAACATAAGCACAGGGTTTGGGTCGTAATAAGCAGCTTTCATCAAGCCTTTTAAATCGGCACCGGTACTTGGATATACCACTTTAATACCTTTAATATTACAAACCACACTTTCTACACTACTTGAGTGATAAGGGCCGCCGCTACCGTAAGCACCAATAGGCACACGCAAAATGCAACTAACCGGCCACTTGCCATTTGATAAAAAACATGAACGAGAAACTTCGGTAAACAATTGGTTTAAACCCGGCCAAATGTAATCGGCAAACTGGACTTCAATAATTGGTTTCAAGCCAACGGCACTCATACCAACGGTTGAACCAATAATAAAGGCTTCTTGTATGGGGGTGTTAAACACACGATGGTTGCCAAATTTTTGCGCAAGCGTCGCAGCTTCTCTAAATACACCTCCCAAACGATGACCAACATCTTGTCCGTATAACAAACACTCGGGGTGTTTTGCCATTAACTCACTAATAGCAAACAAGGCACAATCTACCATTACGGTTGGTTGTTTACCAGCGGGAGCGCGGTTTCCCTTTTCTTCGGTTACGGGAGTCAGCGCAAAATCATGTGTAAATAAATCTTCTGGGCGAGGGTCTTCTGCCAATAAAGCTTTTTCATAATCGGCTTTTACTAGAGCAGTTGCGGCATCTTCTATCTTTTTAAGTTCAGCAGTATCAACGCCTTCAATCAATAACTTATTACGCAATTTAGGAAGTGGATCTTTTTTAGCAGCTTCTTCCAAATCATCGCGGTACCATTCTTTACGAACACCCGATGTATGGTGATTTAATAAAGGAACTTTGGCGTGTACCAAAAACGGACGACGCTCGGTGCGTATCAATTCAATAACTTCTTGCAG
>JBDTJJ010000438.1:0-4941 GCA_039935895.1 Bacteroidia bacterium
CTTGCTAAACACGTTACTGTTTTATCTGAAGTAGGTTCTAAAGAAGAAGGCATTATTATCCACCCTTCAAAATGGGTTAAGATGATGAAAGCTGAGCTGGAAGCTGGTTCGTGGAAAGTAATTGCCGAAGCTAGAGAAAGTGGAACAGTAGGTATTTTTCACAAAAGTGGAAGCGCACATGTTATGTTGATTAATCGTATTACATCAAAAATACCCGTAGAATCTATCATTTGGGAAACTCCACAAAAATCGCAACAAGTATATTTTATAAAATTAATGGGCGCTAACGTAAACCTTGGTAACATTGGTCCGGATGATATTATTCCTTTAGAAACGCTCCGTATTGGGCTAAGAGGAGATACTTTCTTTTCTTATTTACCAGATGATATTCGAATAAAAAATATGCAAAAACCCGATTAATTTTCCGTCATTCCGAACTCGTTTCGGAATCTTAAAGAACAAAACAAACATATTCTGAGACAAACTCAGAATGACAAATAAAAAAATAAATTATGCAAGAAGTAACCGTACAACAGTTAAAATCAATGATGGATGCTAAAGAAGATTTTCAATTGATTGATGTAAGAGAAGAATACGAGCACGATGCAGCTCAAATAGGCGGAGAGCTTATCCCCATGGGCGAAGTAGCTGATAACATTGATAAAATAAGCAAAGATAAAAAAGTTATAGTGCATTGTCGTAGTGGCAAACGCTCTGCATCTATCATTCAAATGTTGGAGCAAGCGCATGGGTACAAAAACCTGTATAACTTAAAAGGCGGTATTATGGCTTGGGCTGCCGAAATTGATAATTCATTACAAGTAGGTTAATTCAAAAAAAATTATGGTAGAACTATTTACACACGTATTTCATTTAGATTTTGATTGGTTGTTTGCAAACTATGGCACATCCATTTATGTCATTTTATTTTTAGTCATTTTTATTGAAACCGGTTTAGTGGCTATGCCCTTCCTCCCTGGCGATTCATTATTATTTACCGCAGGTTTATTTGCCCGCACTGGACATCTTAATTTATCTTATGTTTTAAGTTTATTGTTTATTGCAGCTATTTTAGGCGATAATGTAAATTACTGGATTGGCAGAACTGTGGGGCTAAAAGTTTTTCAACTAAAACTAAAAGGCAAACCTATTGTAAAGCAAGAATATTTAGATAAAACACATTCTTTCTACGAAAAGTATGGCACTAAAGCCATCATTATGGCACGCTTTGTACCTTTTGTAAGAACCTTTGCACCTTTTGCAGCAGGCATTGCACAAATGAATTATAAAAAATTTTTCAGCTTTGATGTATTGGGCGGCGCTTTATGGATTTTCTCTTTAACTATGGCAGGTTTTTTATTAGGCAACGTAGAGTTTATCCGCAAGCATATAGATTTAGTTTGCTTAGGCATTATCTTCCTCTCTGTAGTGCCCGTTATACTAGGCGTTTTAAAAGGGAATAAGAAAGAGGTTTAAGACTATAACAATTTTTTTTATTAAAACCGTTCCTTAGTAAAGGCGCGGTTTTTTTATTATATTTGATATATAAATCAAAAACCATGAAAAAACTTCTATTTGCTACTGTTTATCTATTCTCATTAACATTAAAAGCTCAAGTAGTTAATGTCCTAGCTTTGGGTAATACAACTACACACTATAGTGGAGATAATGGACTTGCTATTAATGCTGGAATTTATACACCTCAATCTTTAGCATGTGATGCAGTTGGAAATTTATATTTTGTTGATGCAGGTAATAATCGCATAAGAAAAATTGACACTTCAGGTATTATTACAACTATTACAGGAACTGGTGTAGCTAGTCATAATGGAGATAACGGGCTTGCTATTAATGCTTCAATAAATTCACCAACCGCTTTAACGATTGATAAAAATGGTAATTTATACTTTTCAGATAATTATTTAGGATCAAGCGTCTCCTATATTAGGAAAATAGATACACAAGGTATTATTACTGCTTTTGCGGGCGATTCTTCTTCAACAAATGGCAACGATGGGATTCCAGCCCTTCAGTCGTCCTTTGATGCCATACAATCTATAAAAACCGATTTATCGGGAAATGTATTTATTGCAACAGGTTATACCGTTAGAAAAATCAATACTTCAGGAATAGTTAACACAATTGTTGGATATGGTAACCTAGCATCTTGTGGCTCTGGTAATGGCGATGGCGGTCCAGCTACCTCTGCTAGTTTTGACGGTATTGGTGGGATTGCTATTGATAGTAAGGGGAATATTTACATTGGTGATAGACTTAGTTACATTGTACGAAAGGTTGATGCGGTAACTAACATTATAACCACCATTGCTGGTACTAGATGTACTTATAATAGTTACGGCGCATTTGATGGAGCGGCGAACACAGTTTCATTCGATTTAAACATCAATGACATGATTTGTGATTCTTCAGACAATTTATATATGTGTGACTTAGGGCACGTATATAAAATAGATACAGCGGGAGTCCTTACACGTATTGCGGGTCAAGGTCCTGCTATGGCTGGCGGAAATGGACCAGCTCTTACTACTATTGTTGGCACAGATTTCATTACTATAGATAAATTTAATCATATATATGCCAGTGCAGGAGCTGACAACGTAATTAAAAAAATCACATTATGTACTTCAGTCCCACCAACAATTAATATTAGTGCAATTAATAGTGCAACTGTTTGTACAGGCGATTCCGTGAAATTAATAGCAAATGGCGCACCTAATTTTTCTTGGCAACCTTGGGGAGCATCAATGATAGATACTTTAAATGCAGCTCCATTATCTACTATACAATATACAGCTTTTGGTTATTACAGTAACGGTTGTGTTGGACAAGATACTTTTAGCATTCATATTCTGAATGGTTGTGTATGGCCTGGCGATGCAAATGAAGATTTGACGGTTGATAATACTGATTTATTAGAAGTTGGATTAAATTACGGAAAAATAGGTTCGGCAAGGACGGCATTTAGTAATGCTTGGCAAGGATATTCTTGCACCGATTGGAATGATACATTGACTAACGGAAAAAACATAAAATATGCTGATTGTAATGGGGACGGCCTTATTAACTTGAATGATACTCTTGCTATCTATTTAAATTATAGCACATCACATAATGCTCGATATGCAAGAACAGAAGAAGTTCAATCAACAAATTTAGATGTATCTGTTAACTTTAATAAAAACCTTTATTACCCGGGTGATACAGTTATTGCAAATATTAATATAGGAGATAGTATGAATGTTCAAAATAATTTTTATGGTGCTGCTTTTACTATTACCTATGATAAAACCAAAGTACAAAGTGGTAGCGAACAATTTTATTTCAATAATTCGTGGTTAGGAATTATAAATCAAAGTCAAATAAAAATTGATAAGCTTAATACTAGTGCAGGTACAATTTCAGTCGGCTTAGCACGTATTACTAATACCGATACTAGTGGATATGGAAAAGTAGCTACATTTAAATTTATCCTTAAAAGCCCATTATATGGAACCACATTAAATATAACTACTAATAACGGCATAAAAATCAACCATAACGGAGTTCGAAACACTTTAAATACAGGTTTAAATTCTGTTGCAGTTGTTCATGGTACTGCCTCAATAGAGCAACAAAAAATAACAAATAAAACTTCAATCTACCCAAACCCCTCAAACGGCAACATAAATATTACGTCTGCAAGTAATATAGAAGAGCTAAAAGTAACCAATACACTTGGGCAAATTGTGTATGAAGCCAAACCACAACAGCAAAAAGTAAACTTGCAATTAAATGCAGCAGGTATTTATTTTATAAGTACAACTGTTGGTAAAGAAAGCAGCACACAAAAGGTTATTGTGCAACCTTAATTAGTGATGCTTCCCAAAATGCGGACAAGTATCGCATTTGTTTTTAGAACGAAAAATAAAACAGCTATTCATTAATAAAGAAGTAGCCACCATTACTAAAATTATTTTATATCGTTTTGCCATATTATTTTTTTATGCGAATTAAATTGCAAGCTTTTTCCATAGGGCAATTATGCTTCATACTTAAAAACAACAACAGGAAAAGTATTTTATATCGTTTAATCATTTTTGTTTTTTATTTTTTGCTGAAAATATTTACACCATTGCGTCAGTGGGCATTTTTCACATAATGGTTTTCTTGCCAAGCAAATATATCTTCCGTGCAAAATTAACCAATGATGTGCTTTTGGCACCAACGCTTCAGGTATAAATTTAATCAATTGTTTTTCGGCCTGCAACACATTTTTTGCATTGGTTGTTAAACCCAATCGTGCCGAAACCCTAAATACATGCGTATCCACCGCCATAGTTGGTTTATCATACACTACCGATGCAATTACATTGGCCGTTTTTCGTCCCACACCGGGCAGTTTTACAAGCTCATCAACCTCGTTAGGTATTTTGCTTTTAAAATCGTTGACCAGCATTTGCGCCATACCTACCAAATGTTTTGCCTTATTGTTTGGGTAACTAATACTGCGTATGTAATTAAAAATAACGTCGGGCGTGCTAACCGCAAGTGCTTCGGCTGTTGGGTAATCTTTAAATAATTTGGGCGTAACCATGTTTACGCGCTTATCGGTGCACTGCGCAGATAGTATAACCGACACCAACAACTGATACGGATTTTCATAATGCAATTCCGTTTCAGCCGGAGAATCATTCTGCTGAAAGTAATTTAAAATATAATCGTATCGTTCTTGTTTCGTCATTTCATTTATTTGTCATACTGAGCTTGCCGAAGTATGGGCGTTTCGGCGCATTGTCATTTTGAGCGATTCGAGAAATCTTTCGCGCCGTCGGGCTTTTCGCAGTAAAGCTTTTTGATTTAGCTCATTGTTTTAGTTTCTTTAATTGCTTCGCAGAATGCTGAAAAAGCATTTCAAAAAGGCTTTCTTGCTGCAATCCCTAA
>JBDTJJ010000439.1:0-2976 GCA_039935895.1 Bacteroidia bacterium
TACCTATTAACTGCAAAACAATGCTATCTCCACTTGGAACTGCATCATGAATATCGTGTACAAAATGCCAGTGAAGTTGTTTCCATGCCGTATCTGATTTTTGTGCCGGGCCAATAATTTCTGAAGCAATAAAACCGTTATCAAAGTGGGTGCTAAGGGTGTCTACCAAGCTGATTAACTCATACTGGTTATGAGATAAAACTTCATGTGCAATATGCCCATTACCTGGCCCCCAACCTTTTCTTCCAAAAATAATAAGAGAAGTTGTATCGTTATTAATTAACGAATCTATTTTAGTAGAACCAATGGAATGAAAGGCTTGTATTAAATCGCCGTTAGCTACAACTGGATAACTATGGATATTATTATCGTAACTTGCTTTGGCGGTATAAGCTATAACCGGGGTACCGGGCTTAAGGGTGTCTAATAAGCCTTTTAAATTAGGTCTCCAATCCATAGGGTCTGGTATATTACCAGGACGATCTACGCATTGGTTTTCCGAACCAAAATCAAAAGTTGAAGATGTGCCATCGCACATGCAATTTTTAGGGTTGCCATAATAAGTAGGCGCGTTAGCTGTATAGTTTGGAGCTTGCGCTACCGTATAACTTGGTATTAATTTGCCTGAAATGGTATCGAAAATACCAATTACCCAACCATCTACACCGCAAGACCAAAGATGGACTTGCCCATTATTTAAATAAAGCTGTACATCTGTAAAACTATGAGAGCCAATTGGAATAGGAGGGTTATTACTGGGTATAATTGCCGTTTTAACACCAATAGTATTAATATTGTTTACAAAAGTAAACATGCGGTTTAAAGAGTCTTGTTTTACGTATTGATACCCATCGTGATTGAACTGAAAAAAGTGTGCCTGTTCCCAGCCATATTTACCAACAATTACCTGAAAAGAACTTTGTTTCCAATTGGGTGATGCCTCATCTTTAGCTACGCGCCAAAAGTAAACTACGCTATCTATATTTAACAAGCTAAGGTTTGGAGCGGTTACTACACCACCAACCGCTGTTACTAAAGTGTTTGTTAGTATAGGACTGTTAAATGACGCGCTGGTATCCATTTGAAAATGATAGGTAGTAAGAAGTGCAAAAGCATCGGCTGTTGAGGCTTTTAAAGTTACTTTTTGTATGTTGGGCACAATGGCATATTTGTAAGGCCAAACAGGCTCAATATCTGAACCTCGGATAAATAAAGGAATTGAACTTATTGAATTATTTGCATAGTGGTAATTATACTCGTTAATTATGGGGTGTAAATAATTTATATCTACCGAAAAATTATTTACGCCTACGGCCTTGGTATAGTTCTCAAAGATAAAAAAACTAAGGGTATCTTTATATAAAGGAGCTGATACTGTTTTGTAGAGTGTGGTTGTATCTCCGTTAGGGAAAACACGTCTTATGCGTACACTATAAACACCATGAACAGCTTTACCCACATTTGTCATTACAATTTTTAGTCCGATGGAATCCGTAGGGTATGTTTGGGTATCAAAAATTAAATCGGCATTGGTTATTTGATAATCGGGCAAAGGAACGGTGCTTCCTTTAATGGCAGGGTCACCATGTAGCGTCATTTCCATGCAAGTTTCCGCTTGTAAAACGGGGTCGATAGGTATGCCAGACGTATAAGTCATTATAGCTTTTATGGCATTTTTCATATTGCTTCCATAAGATAAGCCGTAATTTACTTTGCAAAACTGATTATACAATTCGCTAGTGTAAACAATTAATTGCTGCGCCACTCCCTCTGCCGTGGTAGCTATATAACCAATGGCACCTTTATCATTTGGGGCTAGCACCCATTCTTCGCTATTTGTTACATCATTAACGCTAAACATATCGCCGGTATAGCAGGAATTAGCTATAATGAATGGAATTTTGGGCGCACTATTGTATGTGCTTGGAGCATCAATATTCTGATCGAAACCGGTAGGAGAACCATGCCCGAAAAAAGTCATTAAAGATACGCCTTGGTTTATTAAAAGAGCGACAGAATCGTTGGTATTGATGCTAATAGGGGCTGTTGAGGTTTTATAAAAAGAGAATACATCGCCACCAACTTGAACATCTTCGTAAATATTTTTAAGATAAGTCATATAGCTATTAAAGGTCTGCTGGTCGGAAGAAGAATTTCCTCCTATAAAATGAATGGCTGTTTTCTTCCATATATCATCTGCAGGTTGGGCAACAAATAACTGTGCTTTGCTCAGGTAATTTAATACTTCCTGATCGTTTTGAGCAGATAACCTGCCGGTAGAAATAGCAGGTTCGGGAAAAATGGTTGAACCGGGTAAGCCTTCGGTTAATAAAACATCGGATGATGGATTACCAAACGAAGGAACTAAACATGTGGCAGCTGTTATAGCTGTTGCTGCCTGCTGATACACACACTCCCAGGCATGTGTGCCTTTACCAATTAAAAATAAATTAGAAGGTGGCCTTATTGAGGTTGCGGTTGCATTGGCAATTAAGTAGCCACAAAAGTTTTTAATAGAAATTGGGTTGCGCTCTACGCCGTAGGCAAACTGGTCGTATAGATCGTTAATGCTTGCCACAAGGGTATGGTAGCTGCCGCCAATGGCACTACTGCGAAATGCAGCATATTGGTTAACCCCAACAGAAGGTGCATTAATTAATTTTGGGTGCGATATGATGACAAAAGCAGAATCTAAATTGCCTTGTGCTAAATAATTTACAAATGTGCCGGTGCCATTTACCGCAGTAATAGGTAAATTTATACTGGCTGCGTTTACATTTGCCCAAGAACTTAAAAAACAAAAGTTGTTACTACCCCCATTAGGTACTAATACCGTAAAAGTTGGCGCAGATGGCGCAAAAGTAATTTTATGGTTGTTGTTATCTATTAATACAGGTTGCCCACCCAAATTATTAAAATTGCTTATGCTAAGTTTAGATTTGGCTTGTGTGGCATCATCGGGCAAATAAATTTTTT
>JBDTJJ010000440.1:0-3973 GCA_039935895.1 Bacteroidia bacterium
TCATTTAAATATGAAATATTGGTTGAAAATGAATATGGTAAAGTTTTTTTATTGCCTGATAATCACATCATGGTTTGCGAGCTAACTAAAGAGTATGTTCCTATTGAAGAATTTAAAGATATATTTACAGCCACCGTTCCTCATATAGAAAAACATGGGGTAACAAAATTTGTTTTCGATAAGCAAAACCTGCGTGTATTTCATCAACCCTCTATGGAGTGGTACTTTATTCATTGGAAAAAAGAAATCTATTACAAAGGACTTAGCATTCACCGAAAAATACTTCCTCAAAACCAACCTGCTTTTAACCTAGCGGTAGAAGCCGGACGAGCAAAAATAATCTCAGAATATAAAGATACCGTAATTCCTTTATTAGATATTCAGTATAAAACTACCATACAGGAAGCCTTGGAGAAATAACAGGAATTTTCCGCATACTTTTTTACTCTGTTTATAGATTTGCAGTTATTTTTTTTATAGTTATTGCAATTTTCATTAAATTCACATAAATATACATAATAAATCAACCTAAAATAACCATGAAAATCTCAACGCTTACATTCCTGTTTTTAATTTTAATTAGCTTTAAAAGCCTTGCGCAAACAAACACCGTAATCGGAACTATTACAGAGGTTAAACCTTCTTTTGCAGGCGAGCATGCTTTAACTGTAGGTAAAGAAAATACGGTGCTTATACTTATTACCGATTTAAAAGATGCCTCTGGAAAGACCTTTGAAATAAATAAAGAGTATCACAATTTATTGATTGAAACAAAAGATAAAACATTCGTTTTAAATCCTAAATACGCTCACAAAACATTTGAAATAACATATACAATAAATGGCAAAGGTTGGAAATGCATTAACACTTTAAAAGCAGTAAAAAAATGATAAAACAACTATTCTTCTCTTTCACGTTTATGCTAGTTAATTTTTATACTGTTGCACAAAGCGTGCTGGGTATAGATATTTCTGGTGGGCAAGGCACTATTAACTGGACTCAGGTAAAAGCGGCAGGTTACGTTTTTGCCTGGGCAAAAGCTACCGAAGGCATTACTTTTACCGATGCCAATTATGCAACTAATGCCGTAAATGGTGTAAGTGCGGGTATGTATATGGGGGCTTATCACTTCGCGCGCCCCGATAATAACCCTACTACGGCAAATGCGGTTTCTGAGGCTAATAATTTTTTAAGCTCGGCACAAACACATATTTCTACTTGCGAGTTAACACCCATACTTGATTATGAAGTATCTCCCAGTTTAACTTGGACGCAGCAAACTGCCTGGATACAAACGTGGATGAACACGGTGCAAACAGCCACGGGCATTGTACCCATTTTATATACTTCGGGTTCTATTGCCAGCTCTTTAGGTAATTCTTTGGCTTCTTATTGCAAACTTTGGATTGCAGACCCAGATGGAAGTGCTACTGTGGCACCAGGTGCCAGTTACCTCGGACCGTGGAATCCTAATTGGGCCTTTAAACAATACTCGTGGACAGGCTCCGTACCGGGGATTTCGGGTAATGTAGATATGGATGTTTTTAACGGCACGCTTGCAGGATTAAAAACTTTAATGGGTTGCACCACTACTCCACCCGTTTGTCATTACTATTACGCAAACCTACCCTACTCTACTTCTTTCGAAAATACTTGGATATATGATAGCTGCAGTATTGGCGCAAATAGAATACCCGATAAATATTGGAAAAACACCATTGGCGGTACCACACCAAACGGAAACGATTATTGGCATCGTGATGATTATACCGGTGCAGATTGGACTTCGGTTACAACCGGTTCATATTCGCCAACAGGCTCGGCAGGTACACATAGCGCTAAATTTCATAACGATCCGCCTCCGGCAAGTTCAACTGGTGCTTTAGATTTGTATATAAATTTATCTGCCACAGGCACCAAGCAAATTAGTTTTGATTATATACATGCAGAGGCTTCTCCTTCACCCTTTTCGTTTGATGTAATGCTTTCTACCGATGGAGGCTCTACCTTTCCCACTACTTTACGCACTATAACTACTGCTTCATTTACTACATGGACTACCCAAACCTTTACCACCAATGCAACCTCAGCAACCAGCGTTATACGTTTTAGAGTTACCGATAAAGGAACAAATGATGTTGGTATAGATAATTTAAACATGGCTACCTTAACTACTACCGAAATTAACCAACTTGCAACAGAAGGAGTTACCGTAACCGTTTACCCAAACCCTAACAACGGAAACTTTACCATAAAAACAAACGATGCAACCAAGCACATACACGCCGAAGTGTATAACCAATTAGGACAACTGGTGCTTAGCAAAGACGGTTATGCAGGCGAAGATGAAATGCAAATAAACGACTTAAGCGAAGGTGTTTATTTTGTAAACGTATATGCTGATGGTATTAAAATAGCTACGCAAAAACTATTGGTTTTGAATAGGTAGCTAATTCTAATTAAAATTATTTATTATCTATCAAGTATATTAAGCAACACTATTAGCAATCTATTTCCTTACAAGTAACGCTTTCGGTTTCTAAAGTTATATGCTGTATATTTAAGTGCATTAACTCGTGTTTAAGTTTATGTTTTATATCGGAAACCTGTTTTTCGTTTAGGTTGTTTTCTAAAACCAAATGGGCTGTCATGGCATTTATGGTGGTACTCATTGCCCAAATATGTATGTGATGAATGTCTTTTACACCTTGCAGTTTTAATACTTCAGTTTTTATTTTATCAACCTCAATAGCTTCCGGAACGGCATCTATCAATAACCTTAAACTCTCAGTCAGTAAACCCCAGGTACTGTAAATTACAACAACCATTATAATCAAACTTATTAATGGATCAATCCATTTTATATCGGTATATAAAATAATAATACCTGCCATAACAACACCCACCGAAACCAAAGCATCAGCAGCCATGTGTAAATAAGCACCTTTTGAGTTAAGGTCTTTATCTTTATCTCTAAAAAAAAGAAAGGCAGAAAACGCATTGATAACAATGCCAATTGCAGCAACTATACTAATAATTTTTCCTTGCGTTTCTTGTGGATGCATAAAGCGTTGTATAGCTTCCCAACCAATTGCTCCAACGGCAATAAATAAAATAACGGCATTGGCAAAAGATGCTAAAATAGTGCTTTTATGAAAGCCGTACGTATATCGTTCAGTAGCTTTTCTTTCGGCCATTTTAAAAGCAAAAAGCGATAAAACAAGCGTGGCTACATCGCTTAAATTATGTCCGGCATCTGAAAGTAAAGCAAGCGAATTGGTGTAAATACCTGAAATAAATTCTATAATAACAAATACGGAATTGAGAACAATGCCAATAACAAAAGCCTTGCTTACGCTGGTAAGTTTGGTAATGTGATGGTGATCATGATCATGATGATGTTCTTCCATAATTTACGGAACAATTTCTTTTTTCTTAAGAGCTAAAAAAGCATATCGCAATCCAAGTGTTATTTGTTGTGTTTTCCATTGAGTTGTTCTTCGGCTATTAGGATAAATGTTATTAAATCCATAATAATAATTGCCCTCAATAGCAAATTTGTTTGTTAGATGGTATAAAATGCCAACCGTTTCGCCAAAGTCAACATCTTTAATAATTAGCCTTTTATAATTATAAGTAGCGGTGCTTGGAGTTAAAACAAAACCATAACCTGATGCATTATTGGTATAACTATCTTGTATAACTTCTTTTGCGCTACTTAAAAGCCTTACCGAAAACTGCATACCAACATTAAAGGTAAATTTTTTAACATTTATTCCATAATGTACAGGCAAACTTAAATAAGAAATATGTTTTGATACAGTGTTGGTTGAAATTAAAGGGATTGCTCCATTTGGATAATTTTTATAAGCAGTACCAAATGTATCTACAATCTGCTCTTTACTTTCTATTTGAGTAAACAATAATTCTACGCCAAAAACTTCATGGTTTCTTATTGGTAGATTATAAAAAA
>JBDTJJ010000441.1:0-5060 GCA_039935895.1 Bacteroidia bacterium
CATAAATTGCGTAAACTGCGGATCTTGCTGAGCATACGAAAGGCTTGATACACCAAGCGTTGCAGCGAATAAGAACGAATAGATTTTTTTCATATTTCTTTATTTAAAAAACGTTAATTAGTGTAAATTATTTATACCAATAAGCTACGAAGGTAGAAAAAAATAAATAAAAAAACAAATTGTGAGCTTTTTTTTAATAAATATTTAAAATAAGTTTTTTTTGCCGATTTTTAGGCTATTTGGAGGCATGTATGCTTATATATTAATTTAAACCACACATAGTAACATAGAAATTAAAGCTAAAAAATGAGTTTTTTTAGGATTAGTTTAACATAAGCACGTTTATTTTTGCTTAACTCTATGTGCCTATGTGTTTAAAATGACACTAAAACCTAAACCAACTTTTTTTCTAAAAGATATTCGGCTATTTGTACGGCATTGGTGGCAGCGCCTTTACGTAAATTATCGGCAACTATCCATAAATTAAGCGTTTTTGGTTGAGATTCGTCACGGCGTATTCTGCCTACAAAAACCTCATCTTTATTGTGTGCGTGCATCGGCATTGGATAAACATGATTGGCAATATCATCCATTACAATAATGCCGGGCGTTTGGTTTAATATGTTTTTTATTTCGATAATATCAAATTCGTTTTCAAACTCTATGTTAACCGCCTCGCTGTGTCCGCCCATAACAGGTATGCGCACGGTTGTAGCCGTTAAACCTATGCTATCATCGCCCATAATTTTTTTAGTCTCGTTTACCATTTTCATTTCTTCTTTGGTATAAGCATTGTCTAAAAAAACATCTATTTGTGGGATAACGTTTAAGTCGATGGGATATTTATACGCCATTTCGCCGCTAATTCCTTTTCGTTCGTTCATTAGTTGCGTAACTGCTTTAACGCCGGTGCCTGTAACCGATTGGTAGGTGCTGACAACCACCCGTTTTATTTTAAATTTTGCGTGTAGCGGATGTAAAACAACCACCATTTGTATGGTTGAACAATTTGGGTTGGCAATAATTTTATCTGTTTTGGTAAGTTCGTGTGCATTTACTTCGGGCACAATTAGTTTTTTGGTTGCATCCATTCTCCAAGCAGAAGAATTATCTATAACTGTTGTGCCTACTGCGGCAAAAAGCGGCGCTAACTCTAAAGAACTTGCGCCTCCGGCAGAAAACAGGGCAATGGCTGGTTTTTGAGCAATAGCATCGGCAGCACTAACTATTTTATACGTTTTGTTTTTAAACGTTATTTCTTTTCCGACAGATTTTTCGGAAGCCACTAAAATTAATTCGGTTACCGGAAAATTTCTTTCTGCCAAAACTTTTAACATTACGCCACCAACCAAGCCGGTTGCGCCTACTACGGCTACTTTCATATACTTTTATTAAATTTTTTGTAAAAGTAATTTAATTTTTTTTGAGATTACATTAAACCTTTTACTAAATTGCGTATCGAATACTAAATATTAACAAAAACAAAATCTATGAAAAAAACAAAATTAAGCCTAGTTGTAAGCACTTTGGTTATTGCAACTTCACTTATTGTAGTTTCTTGCCAAAAGAAAGCTACAACAACAACGCCAACGCCAGATACCAGTACAACAAGCACAACCGATAACAACATGGCGCAACAAAACGCACATGATATTACAAATTTTGGTTCTGAAGGTATTGAAAATGATAACGGAAGTTTATCTAGCTACAAATTAGCACAAGGTGGAAGCGTTTTCAATCCTATGAGCGGTTCTGTAAATGTTAATATAAACACATCAACTAAAACAATGGATGTTGTTTTTGTAAGTTACGTTGGGTATGATGGGCATTTACGCAATGGCTTAGTTCATTATGATTGGAGTAATTCAACCGCAGGCGCTGTTTGGTATAGAGATTCAGGTATGGTTTTAAATATTACTACTCCTGGCAATACGTATTCTGTAGATAATTATACAGTACAAGTTAATAATAAACAAATTAAAAATATTGGTCGTGTTAACGTAGGAGGAAATACACAACTTACATGGACTGATGTATCGAATATTACTATTTTAAAACCAAGTAGCGCAGGTGGTGGTACTATACAATGGCAAGGTAATTGGAGTATAGCTTTATTAAATACTAACGCTTATACTTCTATAGCCGCAGATGGTACTACAAATTCTACAACATACCCTGCTGTTTTTCACGGTTATGGTGGCACACTTAGTAATTATATTAATTGGAATCAGGCGCTTGTAAGTGTTTCAGGTACTTTTGGTGGCACAGCTTCTGATGGAGAAACTTATACAGGTAATATCAGCACTCCTTTAGTGCTTAATTTTAATTGTACTCCTACTTGGTCAAAATATTTATATGTATCTGGTGTGTTAAACTTTACACCAACAGGCAAAACAACGCGTACTATTAATTATGGCGCAGGTACTTGCGATTTAACGTATGTAGTAAGCATTGGTTCTTTTAGCCTTACTATTACAATCTAATAA
This sequence comes from Bacteroidia bacterium, assembly GCA_039935895.1. Lineage (GTDB taxonomy): Bacteria > Bacteroidota > Bacteroidia > B-17B0 > Aurantibacillaceae > PALSA-968. The sequence continues at coordinate 2,487 of JBDTJJ010000441.1, forward strand.
TAAATAAATAATTTACAAAGCCGCTGCAAATTTTGTAGCGGCTTTTTTGTTTTTATTGGTTTTGGATAAATCTTAATTCTGATTGTTAAACTGTAACCAACATAAAGCTATGTTGTTTGCCCATGTAATTATTGTATATAAGTATATTTTTATATGGTTTATTTGCGCCTTCTTTTTTTAGTGCGTGTGCAGGTATGTTGTTAGTCTGCAAAATAGAACAAGCAAACCAAAGCGCAAAAGATGATGCCGTAGTGTATTCACCACACAAATGTTTAAAACGGGCAATTGTTTTGTTGGGTAAAACAGTTTCAACCGCAGTATAAAAATGGGTAAAGCGATTATCGCCTCCTTCGCCAGATAGTATTAAATCTATAGGATTATCTTTTATAAAATCTTTCAGGTGTTGTAAAACATCTTCTTCTTTCTCGCTATGCAAAGTGCTTATAGCTTTAACGTGTGCTGTTGCATTTTCTTTAACTTTGTTTAAGGCAAACATTACGCAACCCTCGCCTGGTATGCTGCCAGGAGTGTTGGATGTGTATAAATTTGTATTTAATATTTCTTCTTTTTTATAAGAGCCTGATAAAAGTTCTATATTATTTTGGTATGCAGAAATTTCGTCAACGCCACCTGCTAAATAATTATTTTGAGGATGCTCTGTCAATAACATAGCTACTTCTAACAAAGCATTTTCAAAAGCTAAGCCACGATGCACGTGTGTACTGTTGTGTCCTTTATTGGCAGAGAAGAAAGCCAATTGAGATGCAATGGCGTTGGTGGTGCTTTGTACAAAGTTTGTTGGTGTTAATCTACCCTCTTCGTATTGAATAATTTGATTTAAAAATTTAATGCAATCTTCTAATCCGCCATTGGCTGTGCCAATAACAATACCATTAAAAGTTTGTTGATGGAGTAGGGGAAGAGCTGCACCCGATGACAGCCTAACTGCTTTACCCATGCGACGAAACATGGCAGGTGGAATGGAATCGTATGAAGGTTCTTTAGCCGGAAGAATATTGTTTTGGCTTAGTTGTAATTCGTTTAAATTAATAGTATTCCAAGTTAATTGTGCGGAAATACATTTTGTTTGATGGATGTAAAACATAGGCTATACTTTAGAAAAAATTAATGAACTACAATTTCCTCCAAAGCCAAATGAATTTGACAGCACATGATTGATAGGCATTTTTTTATAAGCTGTAACTGGCACTAAACCTGTTGTTGCAATTGGGTTTTTAAAATGAAGACTTTGGTAAACTTCTTGTTCGGTTAAATTAAGAATACTGTAAACAGCCTCTATAGCACCGGCTGCACCAAGTGTATGCCCAATGTTAGATTTGGTAGAAGCAAATATTGGAGGGGTGTCAAACAAACGTAAGATGGCTTTACTTTCGGCTGCATCGTTGTTTTCTGTCGCGGTACCGTGTACGTTTATAAAATCTATTTGATTTGGTTGTAGGTTTGCCTTTTGCAAAGCGCCTTGCATGGCTAAAAACGGCCCATCAGCATTTTCTGAAATAGAAGATGGATGAAAGGCATCGTTTGCATTGCAATAACCTGTTAGTTCGGCATATACTTTTTTATTTCCAATGGTTTCTTCGCTTTCTAAAACTAAAAAAGCTGCGCCTTCGCCCAGGTTTAAACCTTTACGTTCATTATCAAACGGGCGGCAAATTTCATCCGATAAAATATGCAAAGCGTTAAAACCGTTTATTGTAAATTTTGCCAAGCTATCAACTCCACCAACAATGGCACGTTTTGCAAAACCATTTTGTATTAAGCGTGCGCCATACATAATTGAATTAGCTGAGGAAGAACACGCCGTATTTATTGTATTGATGATGCCCTTCATAGCATAACGCTCTTGCAAGTGCATGGTTACCGAGCCTGCATCATACGAAGAAACATACTCAGATCCACCTGATTTTTTGTTGGCATCAATATATAACTCGTTGGTTAAGCACATACCGCCAACGGTAGTCGCGCCAATTAATGCAGTATCTTTTGATGAAATAATTTCGGCAGATAATTGACTATCATTTACAGCATCTTTAAAAGCTTGCAAAGCCAATAACATAGTGCGCGTAACACCTAATTGATTAACTTTTAATTTTTCTTTTAGGGCTTGTGTTTCAATTTTTATTTCGCCGACATCTAATTTGTTTGCGAAGATGGAATCTATTAAAGCTAACTTAGTAATGCCACACGTATTTTGTTTTAGCGCAGCATGGTTAAGAGAAAGGGTATCTCCTAACGGGGTAATGATGCCAACGCCGGTAACAAAAATGCGAGCCATTAATAATTACAAGGTTCTGTGTTCTTCTATATAAGCCACCATCGTGTTTATATCTATCAATATTTTACGGCCTTCTTTTGGGTCGTTTATTTTTATACCGTAAATTCTTTCCATTAAAACAATAAGTTCTAATGAGTCGATTGAATCCAAACCTAAACCTTCGCCAAACAAAGGTTGATCATCTTTAATATCTTCAGGCTTAACCGTAGTTAAATTTAAAAACTTAATGATGTGTTCTTTTAGTTGTAGTTTTAATGCAGCTGTTTCCATAGTGTATT
>JBDTJJ010000442.1:0-3337 GCA_039935895.1 Bacteroidia bacterium
TTTTTCCAAACGCTTTTATCTCCGGTTTCTTTCCAATAAACATAGGCTAAACTTGGTTTAGAACCTGCGGTATCGGCGTGCATAATGTTACAATAATCAGCATCTCCGGCAGCGATATCGGGCAAAATTTTGCAAAACGCCTTTGGGAACAAGCCTTTATCTATATGGGCAATGGCTTTATGCACATCTTCTTTACCCGCCGAAACACCTCTTAAATTATATTTATCGCTCATCCTTAAAATTTCAAGCAAATTTATGTATTTTTACCCTTGATATTATGCCTGTAGATAAGTTTGGGAACAATTATTTTGAAATTGAATTTCCTGCCATAAAATCGGCAAGTGTTTTTTATTTTAAGACCTCTAGCGGATTGCATTATGAAGTCCGTTTTGGCCGCCGACAAGACAACATCTTACACGCAACCATTGTTTTTGGCGTTATTAATGAAGAATTTGAAGGCGAAGAATACGTAGCCACCAACCGTGGTGAGGTTTACGGCGTTATGAGCACTATTTCTGAAATTGTGCGAACTTTTATGAGCGAGCATCCAAAAATTACTACCTACGAATTTCATGCCATTGATAAAGAAGACGAAAAAGATTTAAATACCAATGCCCGTATGTACTTATACCGCCGTTATTTACCTCGCATTTTTGAAAAAGAATGGAATATTGACATAAAAGGCAACTTTGCACTCGTTAAAAAGCAATAACCATTGCATCTATCTTTTTTGGCGTTCCATTGATTACGCGGCTGGGCTTTACATTTCAAATTTTTATGATTTAGCTTATTTATTCACTAATTTATAATTGCAGGAAGTAAAATAGGTGGGTATTAAAATTAGATTAAAATCATGGTTTTCTTTAATTACAAGCTAAAAAAAGAAGAACTTTGACATAGATGAACTCCGAAAGAATTTTAATTATAGAAGACGAGCCTAAGGTAGCCCTATTTATAAAACAAGGTTTAGAAGAACATGGCTTTAAAGCCGATATTGCCTATGATGGTTTTACTGGGAAAAAAAAAGCTATTAGTGGCATTTATGGGTTTATTATTCTTGATTTGAATTTACCGATAATGAACGGTTTTGAGGTTTGTACGGAGATTAGAATGCAGAGCGATAAAATACCAATTTTAATATTAACCGCACTAGGTACTAAAGATGATAAACTGACAGGCTTTGACTGCGGGGCAGATGATTATTTAGTAAAACCTTTTGAGTTTATGGAACTCTTGGCAAGAATAAAAGTTTTTTTTAAACGTATAAACCAACATAAACCCACAGAAAAAGTTTTACGCGTAGCTGATTTAGAAATAAACATAGAAACTAAAACAGTTACCAGAAATAATTCAGTTATTGACCTTACAATAAAAGAGTTTTCTTTATTAGAATTACTGATGAGAAATGAAGGTACCGTAATTTCTCGTGCAATTATTGCGGAAAAAATATGGGATATAAATTTTGATACAGGTACAAATGTTATTGATGTTTATATTAATTTTTTAAGAAAAAAAGTAGATAAAGATCATGCCAACAAACTTATTCATACAAATATCGGGAGAGGATATGTTTTAAAAGAATCCTAAATATGAAAATAAGGACAAAACTTACATACCAATTCACAATTATTGTTGCATTAATTATTATTGTGTTTTCTGTAACTATTTATAATTTTTTTTCGGAGCACAGAGAAAATGAGTTTTATTCGAGGCTCCGAGAAATAGCTAATACCACAGCTAACCTTTATTCAAAAGAGGTAAAAGAAATAGATACCACTTTGCTGAAGATAATTGATAAAAACTCTTTAAACCTTTTAATGGAAGATAATGTAAGCATTTATAGCTATGAAGGTAAATTGCTTTATCAAAGTGATGCAAAAACTTATCAGGCAACCTCAAAAGAAATAATAAAAGAAATAATACGTAATAAAGAAGTACAATATACACAAGGAGGCAAAGAGGTGATAGGGATTTTCCATAAAGGCGCAGATAATGATGAATACATTGTTATTGCTTCAGCTTATGATAAGTATGGCCTCAACAAACTAATCTTTTTAAAGAAAACACTTATAATAGGTGTATTTATTGCCATTGGTATAATAATTATACTGGGATTATTTTTTTCCAAACAAGCACTAAATCCCATATCAAATATTATTGACCAAGCAGAAGGCATTACAGGTTCTAACCTTACTGCAAGAATACATGAAGGAAAAGGGAAAGATGAAATTGCTCATCTAGCTCACTCATTTAATAACACGTTAGATCGGATACAAAATGCATTTGAGCTTCAAAAAAGTTTTGTAGCAAATTCCTCACACGAACTTAGAACACCACTTACTTCAATTACAGGGCAATTAGAGGTTGTATTAATGAACCCAAGAGAGCCTGCTGAATATCTAAGAGTAATTAATTCTGTTCTCGATGACGTAAAAAGCATAAACCGACTTGCAAATGGTTTACTAGAACTTGCTCATACTGATACCAATCTTTCAAGATTAGGTATGAAAAAAATAAGAATAGATGAACTATTGTTGCAAAGCCGCATTGATTTAAGAGCCATAAAATCCCATTATAAAGTCAATATTGATATTATTGATATAAATGACGACCAAAAATTAATCGTTTTTGGCGATGAATATTTATTAGCCAGCGCAATTTTTAATGTAATGGAAAACGCATGTAAATTCTCTAATGATAATCAGGTTAATATTACGCTAAAATCAGCTGACAATATTGTATCCATCTCTTTTATAAATAAAGGACCTGGTATAACTGAAAATGATTTAAAAAAAATAGGTCAACCGTTTTACAGGGGCGCAAATTCAAAAGGAATTGAAGGCCACGGAATAGGCTTATCTTTGGCAAATAAAATTGTATCCCAGCATCTTGGACAAATACATATAAACTCTACGCTAAATGAATCTACAGAAATAACTATTTACCTACCTACCCTAAGAAATATTCTTGACAATGTATTTGATTAAAATACCCTCTTTACCCTCACTAAAAATAAGTTTGTATAATATATACGCTTTTCCTATATTTGCGTCCCTTAAAAAAGATAGGGAACTTGTGCCTGTAAGGTAAACAGAACGAGTGCAATAATTAAAAAAACAAAAACAATGAGGTACTCGAGCCGCAAGGCGAACACACGAATGCCAAGTTAAAAACAAAAACAAATGAGTAAACATTACGAAACGGTTTTCATTTTAACTCCCGTTTTGTCTGAAGATCAGGCAAAGGAAACCGTAAAAAAATTTAAAAAAGCGTTGAACGATTTGGGAGCGAAAGTTCTTCATGAAGAGTTCTGGGGTCTTAAAAAACTGGCTTATCC
>JBDTJJ010000443.1:0-8889 GCA_039935895.1 Bacteroidia bacterium
TTGTTTAAAGAAATTACCAGCACCATTAACTTTGAAGTTATTGCTGAGTAATTAAACTCTAAATTAAACGGAAAGCCTCATAGAAATATGGGGCTTTTTTGTGTCTGATAAATAGAATGTTGATCAAATACCTACCACAGTTTTATTGTATTAAAAGATTACAACCACGTATATCGCTGTTATCAAAGCGCCCCATAAGCTCAAAGGTATTGTTGGGGTGTAGTTTGCCTAAATCTTGCGTAGCAATAAACGCACAGGAGTTTATGTTGGCTAAATCTATAACGTTTATACCACCGGTTTTATTAGGAGAGGTAAGCGTAAGCGGGTCGCTTGTATCGCGGGTTAAAACGCGCATCCATGGCGGGTTTTGAAACAAGCCATTTTGTAACGAATATCCCTGACTAAGCAATTCAGTCATACCATATTCCGAAAAAATAGTATCGAGTTTAAATTTTTCTTTTAGTATAGCATGCAATTCTTCTTTCAGCATTTCTTTGCGGGTGCCTTTCATGCCACCGGTTTCCATTACTATAAAATTATTAGGTAATGATATGTTTTTATCAGCCAAATCGAGCAACGCGTAACTTACACCTAATAAAATTGTTTTTTGCTTTTGCTGCTTTAAACTGTTTATGGTATTAATTAAATCATCTTGGTTATGCAAATAAAAACCACTTTGTAGGTGCTTGCTATCATCAATTAATTTTTGCGCCATATACACTAAAGACGAGCCGCTTCTTTCTAAATAAGACGGAAGCAAGGCCAACACGCAATAATCGCTTGGGTTTCCAAAAAAAAGTTGGAAACATTTTGTAAAACTTGTTTCATACAATGCTACATCATTTACATAATGGTAAGATGTACCCGTTTGCGTAGTACCGCTACTGGTAAAGGTTACAGGCTTATTAAGTTGGGCAAAATGGGTTACAACTTTTTGGGTTTTAAAAAATTCTATGGGTAAAAAAGGTATTTTATTTAGCGCGTTTACTTGCCCTGCATGTATGTTAAGCGCATCTACAAAAGCTTTGTAAACGTTATTGTATGTATATTGAATATTAAAAATTTTAAGCGCAAGGTTTTCAAAAGCTATTTCATTATCTTTTGGTAAAGAAAAAATGCGTTCTGTTAAATTTATGTAAATACTTTGCTTACTATTTTCCACGCAACAAAATTATTGTTAATTTTAGCTTGTTGTTAGTTATGAAAAAATTATTTTGCTTTTTAATTATAGTAACGCTGTTTACATTTTCATGTAAAAAAGCGGCTACACCCGTTCCTACTCCTCCTGTTATAAGCTATGCCAGCTTTACTACATCAAGTGCTGATAACGCCCGGCTAATTTTAAATTTTCATGATGTGGATGGCGATATAGGCTACCAGCTTGCCGACCAAACCAATACAAATATTGATTTTTACATGCGTTACTATAATGAAGATCCTGCTATACCAGGTAAATTCAATACGTTTTATTACGCTTTTCCAAATGGTACACCCCTTGGCGACAGTGCTATTTATACCTACCACATACCGTATGTTACAGATAATATAAAAGACAAAATACTGGATGGGCAAATTATAATTGATTTAGCAGGATATAAGCCAGGTGATTTGGATAGTTTAAATAACTTTAGATACGAATTTTGGATATTTGACAGAGCCGGGCATAAAAGCAATGTGGTTACCACGCCAGCGTTTCACACACCCTATTAAATGCCAAAATATACGTTAGAAACTGAGTATGATTACGATTTTTCACTACTGGCTATTTCGGCTTACGTACCCGATTATAAATTGTGTATAGAAATAAATCGTTTATTAAACATTGAGTTAGAGCGCGATATACCCATAGAACTTAGTACAAAAAGCATAAATACGCCTTTATTCTTTTCGTGTTTTTCTTGTTTGGAAGAAGAAGAAAACGAGTTTATTTTACTATCCAACAAAAGCAGCAATACCGTAGCAGCCTCTGCCAAATCTGTTTCTCCTCCATCCTTATTTGAAGAAGTTAGAGAAGATATAAAATTTATGTTGGTGCCAGAATTACCTCAAACCGATTTTTTATTGATACTAAAGGCCGATAACCACGCACAACAAATTTATAATATACAAAACAAGCTAAAGACTATTACATTTGCCATGTCTATTCAGACAATAGAAGTGGAAACATTAGCCTCAAAAAAAAATTTAATAATATAAAACATGACAGAATTTTCTCATAAAACAAAAATTGTAGCCACCATGGGGCCTGCAACAGCAAACATAGATGTATTAGAAGCCATGTTTACAGCGGGCTTAGATATTTGCCGTATCAATTTTTCGCATGGAGATTATAGCGCAGTAACGGCAACGGTTGAAAACATCAGAAATCTAAATAAAAAATTAAACCGCCACGTTGGTATTTTAGCCGATTTACAAGGCCCGAAATTACGCATTGGCGAAGTAGAAAATAACGCCATCGAATTAAAAAATGGCGAAGAAATTACCATCACCACCAAAGAAGGTATTGGCACTAATCAATCGGTTTACATTACCTATCCTCAGTTTCCAAAAGATGTAAAAAAAGATGAACTTGTTTTAATTGATGATGGTAAAATTCATTTAAAAGTAATTTCTACCAATGGTAACGATGCTGTAAAATGCCTTATCATTTCTGGTGGAACATTGTCCTCTAAAAAAGGCGTTAACCTGCCAAATACAAAAATATCATTGCCTTGTTTAACGATAAAAGATTTACGCGATTTAGATTTTGTTTTAGAAAACGATTTCGATTGGATAGGTTTATCTTTTGTGCGTAGTGTAACTGATATTGTTGAATTAAAAGAAATTATACGAAACAAAGGTAGCAGAGCCCGTGTAATTGCCAAAATTGAAAAACCGGAAGCCATTAAAGAAATTGATAAAATTTTAGATGTAACCGATGGTATGATGGTAGCGCGCGGAGATTTAGGTGTTGAAATGCCAATGGAAGAAGTTCCTCTTTTACAAAAAATGATTGTTACTAAATGTGTAAATGCAGGTAAACCCGTAATTATTGCTACCCAAATGATGGAAAGTATGATTACCAGCTACACCCCTACTCGTGCCGAAGTTAACGATGTTGCCAACGCTGTGTTAGATGGTGCGGATGCTGTAATGTTAAGTGCCGAAACATCGGTAGGTAAATATCCGGTTAAGGTAATTGAGTACATGCGCCGCATTATTCATCAGGTAGAAAACGGTGCAGCTATTTATTATCGTCACCACGAACCACAATTAAAAACCAACACCTTCATTACAGATAGTATTTGCTACAACGCCTGCAACCTGGCAAAACAAGCCGGTGTAAAAGCCATTATTTCTATGACGCATAGTGGATATACCGCTTATCGTTTATCTAGTCATAGGCCAAAAGCTGCCATTTATATTTTTACCGATAATCCATCTTTACTAACTGCACTAAGCTTAGTTTGGGGCGTTCGTTGTTTCTATTATAATAAGTACGAAAGCACCGATCAAACCATAAACGATTTAAAAATATATATTAAAGAAAAAGGCTTGGTTAAACAAGATGAGTTAGTTATCAATATTGCCAGCATGCCCATGAAAGAAAAAGGCCGCACCAATATGATGAAGCTTTCATATATTAGTTAGTTTTTACATTATATACTTGTAATTTTTATTAGAAGCAAATTAATTAAACCAATGAAGTATCCGCATCAGATAAAATCGTTACAAGAATATAAAACAGCTTACAATAAAAGCGTAAAAGAACCTGAAGCCTTTTGGGCTGAAGTTGCCGAAAACTTTGTATGGAAAAAAAAGTGGGATAAAGTTTTAGAATGGAATTTTACCGAACCTAAAATTGAATGGTTTAAAGGGGCTAAACTAAACATTACCGAAAATTGCTTAGACAGGCACTTGGCTTATAACGCCAATACACCTGCTATTATTTGGGAACCCAACGATACTAAAGAAAAATCTCGCACGCTTACCTATCAAGAACTATTTGATAAAGTTTGTGCTTTTGCTAATGTTTTAAAAAACAACGGCGTAAAAAAAGGAGATAGAGTTTGTATTTATATGGGCATGATACCCGAGCTTGCTATTGCTACGCTTGCCTGCGCGCGTATTGGCGCTATACACTCGGTTATATTTGGTGGGTTTTCTGCAAAAGCAATTACAGATAGATTGCAAGATGCGCAGGCTGAGTTTATTGTTACTTGCGATGGTGGTTTTCGTGCCGCAAAAGATATTCAGCTAAAAAGTATTGTTGACGAAGCTTTGGTTAATTGTGCTTTTGTAAAAAAAGTAATTGTATATAAACGCACCAATACCGCCGTTACCATGAAAGACGGAAGAGATGTTTGGTGGCACGATGAAATGAAGAAAGTAAACTCTATTTGTGCTGCCGAAGAAATGGATGCTGAAGATGTGTTATTTATTCTTTATACATCGGGTTCAACCGGCAAACCAAAAGGCGTAGTGCATACTTGTGGTTGTTATATGGTTTGGGCAAATTATACGTTTGTCAATGTATTTCAATACCAACACAAACAAATACATTTTTGCACCGCCGATATTGGTTGGATAACCGGACATACTTACATTGTGTACGGGCCACTAAGCGCAGGTGCTACAAGTCTTATTTTTGAAGGCGTTCCAACTTATCCAGATGCAGGTAGATTTTGGGACATTGTAGATAAACATAAAGTAAATATTTTATACACCGCTCCCACAGCTATTCGTAGTTTAATGGCTTATGGTTTAGATACGGTAACTAATAAAGATTTGAGTTCGTTACAAGTGCTTGGATCGGTTGGCGAACCCATTAATGAAGAAGCTTGGCATTGGTTTCATAAAAATATTGGTAAAGAAAAATGCCCTGTGGTTGATACCTGGTGGCAAACAGAAACCGGTGGCGCTATGATTTCTAACATGGCAGGCATTACTCCAGCAAAACCATCGTATGCAACGCTTCCTTTGCCGGGAGTGCAGCCTTGCTTAGTTGATGAGAACGGAAAAGAACTGGAAGGCAATAACGTAAGCGGAAACCTGTGCATTAAATTTCCTTGGCCGGGTATTATCCGTACAACCTACAACGACCATGATCGTTGCAAGCAAGCGTATTTTTCTACCTACAAAAATTTATATTTTACCGGAGATGGATGCCTGCGCGATGAAGAAGGTAATTATAAAATTACAGGCAGAGTTGATGATGTGTTAAATATTAGCGGTCACCGTATTGGCACTGCTGAACTAGAAAATGCCATTAATACACACACAGGGGTTATAGAAAGTGCTATTGTGGGTTATCCGCACGATATAAAAGGACAAGGCATTTACGCTTATGTTATTTATGAAGGTGAGCACGACCACGCTGAAACTCGCAGAGAAATTAACGAATCGGTTACCAAAATGATTGGGGCTATTGCCAAACCAGATAAAATACAATTTGTAAGCGGCTTGCCTAAAACACGGTCGGGTAAAATTATGCGACGCATACTGCGTAAAATTGCGGAAGGAGAAACCAATAACTTGGGTGATACCAGCACTTTACTAGATCCATCTTTAGTTGATGTAATTAAAAAAGATGCTTTGTAAATTTAAAACAATTGGGCGTTCCGGCGCATGGTTATTTCAAACGATTAGAGAAATATTTAGCGCCGTCGGGCTGCTGGCGTAAAGCTTTTTCGATTACAAAAAAGGCTTTCTGCCTACATCCCTAACGCATAGACTCATAAATTTATTTAGTAGTCCAGGTAGTTAAGCCCTGCTGGGTAAATTTAAATGGTTGCACTCGTCCGCCAAAAGATTCGATAGCACGTGCCACTTTAATTTTTGTAATACCCGGACAAAAGAAAAACATAAAACCTCCTCCACCAGCACCCGATATTTTACCGCCGCTAGCACCATGTTGCAAGGCAGATTCGTAAATGCCATCTATTAAATTATTTGAGATAGATGCTGCCATTTGCTTTTTATTTTGCCAACCAAAGTGTAGTATTTCTCCAATTTTATTTAGCTCGCCACGTAATAAACTATCTTTCATTTGATGTGCCTGCTCTTTTAAATTGTGCATAGCATCTACCGATTTCTCATTCTTATTTTTTACATTTTGTACCTGCTCATTAATTATAGTAGCTGATAAGCGTTGTGTTGCCGTAAAATATAAAAGCAGGTTAAATTCAAGTTCGTATAAAACTTCATTTTTTAATTGCAGTGGGTTTACAATTACTCTATCATTAGCGAGAAATTCTATGAAATTAATTCCGCCAAAAGTTGCCGCATATTGATCTTGCTTTCCACCCGACATATTTAAATCTATACGTTCTATTTCATAGGCTAAATGTGCAATATCATATTGTCCTAAAGGAAGTTTTAACCACTCTACAAAAGCTCCCAACAAAGAAACCACAATGGTTGAAGATGTGCCTAAGCCACTGCCTTGAGGAGCTTCTACGTAAGACGTTAAGCGGAAAGATTGCGCGGGTAAATTAAATTGTTTTATAACACGGTTATACACACCAATAAATAATTCGAAACCATCTATTAATGCTAACTCTTTGGCAGAATCTAAAATAATGCACTTGTCGGTTCCGTCGATACAGAATTCTATTTTATTATTGGTTAGAGGCTCTAACGATGCATAGGCATATAAATCAATTGTAGCATTTAAAATGGCACCGCCATAAATATCCGAATAGGGCGACACATCGGTACCTCCACCTGCAAGACCAATACGTAAAGGTGCTTTACTTCTTATAATCATAGCCCCATTTTTTTCCTTCCCAAAAGGGAAAATTAATTTTTAATTTGCTCATATAAATCTACAATTTGGTTAGAAAAAATGCTCCAGTCATATTTCTTTTTTTCTTCATGCATAGCAGCCGTCATATCAGCTTCTCGTTTATTCTCAAAATAATCAACCATAGCATCTGCAATAGCTTTAGGGTTTGAATCTACCACATAACCACAAACTTTATCTGGAATAATTTCTGATAAGCCACCTACATTGGTTACAATAGTTGGTTTTTCAAAATGAAAGGCGACTTGCGTAACGCCACTTTGCGTAGCGTGTTTATAAGGAAGCGCTAATAAATCAGCAGCAGAGAAATATATTTTTACATCTTCATTAGCAATAAAAGCATCGTACAAAATTATGTTATCTTGCAAATTATGCTTTTCAATAATATCGAGATATGCTTTTTTGTCTTCGTAAAACTCGCCGGCAACAAGCAATTTAATATTCATAGTTTTTATGCGCGCATCTGCCATCGCTTCCAACAATAAATCTAAGCCTTTATATTGGCGAATTAATCCAAAAAATAAAACAGTTTTATCTGTAAGAGAAATATGTAGTTTTTGTCGAGCAACTTGTTTATCTAATTTTTCTCCAAAAGAAGTATAGAGCGGATGCAACAAAAACTTTTTGTGTGGAGATTTTGTGAACGTATCTAAATCAGTCATTACAGCTTTACTCATGGTTACAAAACCCTGGCAAGCTTTTATAAAGTATTTTGTAAACGGGGTATCTCCTAAACGCTTTTCATGTGGAATTACGTTATCAGTTATGGCTATTACTTTAGTTTGTTTTTTATTGATCAATCGGCAAATTGTTCCTAAGGCTGGCCCCATAAAAGGAATCCAAAAGCGTACGACTAAAAAATCGGGCTTTTCTTTTTTAATAAAGCGTGCTGTTTTAATCCAATTAAACGGATTTACAGAATTTATTAAGGTATAAATTTTCAATCCTTTTGGTGCTATTCCACTCGTGTCAAATTGTGTAGAGCCTGGAAATAAAAAATTGGGATATTGCAATGAGTACGAAATTATTTGCGCATCATGTCCTTCATCGCATAATGACTTACAAAACAATTCGTCAAAAGTTGCCAAGCCTCCACGTAAAGGATAAGCTGGACCAATTATAAATATTTTATATTTTTTATTCACGCCCTGCGAAGATAATTAATTAGTTAACTAGTTAATAGCGAATAGTTAATGAGCTGTTGCATTTTAGTTGTATCTTTATGTTATGTTTAAACCATTTATATTGCTATTTACCACCTGTTTGGTGTTTACGGTAAAAGCTCAAACTATTGAAAATAGTAGTCATAGCACATCAGGCTACATAAATGCTAACGGCACAATTGAAAATAGCAGCCACAGTACAACGGGTTATATACAAAGCAATGGCACAATAGAAAATTCATCGCATTCAACAATTGGCTATATTCAGGATAATGGTACTATTGAAAATGGTAGCCACAGCACGGTTGGTTATGTAAATAAAAACGGAACGATAGAAAATTCATCCCACTCAACAATTGGTTATGTGCAAGATAATGGCACGATTGAAAACAGCAGTCATAGCACCATTGGCTACGCAAGTGGTATAAAAAAAGAATGGGCCGCGGTAGTGTATTTCTTTTTTCATTTTAATTAAGGAACTAAAAAAACTATAAAGCCGTCAATAGGTTTTTCCCTTTAAAAAAACTTTATTTAAAACAGTTGCTGTACTAAACCATAAAGAATTACCTACTAATTTAAAACCAACTAATTTATCGAAGGTAGAAAGCGTGTAGGTTTCGTTATTATAAAAGGCTTTTAAACCACCTTGTAAATCTACATAAGCCAAGGTATTATTATCGATGGCATATTCGGCTGGTGTAAAGTTTTCTAGTACGGTAGTCTTTCCTTTATTAAAAACAGAAAAATATCCCGGCATAGAATAAATAAGTACGCTATCGGCAACTTTATAAAAATCGGGTGCAAAAGAGTTTAAGTCATAATTTTTTCCGGCATAAAAAACATGCATTCCACCCACGTCGGTATAAGCAACCATATCATCTCCTGTTTGAAAATCGGTTATTTGTTTGTTGGAAACAGTAAACATATCTCCTTTATAAAAAA
>JBDTJJ010000444.1:0-4664 GCA_039935895.1 Bacteroidia bacterium
CTGAAACAGAAAAAGATTTAACGCCTGCAACTACTACCGTTCCTACAAAAGAACAAATTAAAGATTTATTATTCGCTAATAAATTAGTGAAGCATACCAAATCAAACACCATTATTCTGGCGAAAAACAATCAACTTCTTGCAAGCGGTACCGGACAAACATCTCGTGTAGATGCATTGAAACAAGCCATCGCAAAAGCACAAAGTTTTGGTTTCGATTTAAACGGTGCGGTTATGTCAAGCGATGCATTTTTTCCTTTTCCTGATTGTGTAGAAATAGCTGACAAAGCAGGCATTAAAGCGGTTATTCAGCCGGGCGGAAGTATTAAAGATAAAGACAGCATTGCTTATTGCAACGAACATAATATTGCAATGGTATTTACAGGAACAAGACACTTTAAGCATTAAGAGAATTATAAATTTTCGATTTGTAGAGTGATAAAATTTGAATGAATTATTTAGAGTAACCAAAATGAGTGAGATTGCCGAAGTATTAAAATTTAGGACAAAGCAATTTGCAGTGATGGTTATTACGTTTTGTCGTACTTTACCAAAAGATGAGGAGTTTTTAATTATAAAAAAACAACTCATTCGTTCAGCAACATCAACAGCTGTCAATTATAGAGCGGTTTGCAGAGCGAGATCAGATGCTGAGTTTTTTGCTAAATTGAGTATTGTGGTTGAAGAAGCAGATGAAACATTGTTTTGGTTAGAGCTTATAAATGATTTAGGTATTACTAAAAATGAGCAATGTTTAAATGAAGCAACAGAACTTGTAAAAATATTTTCAAAATCGAGAAAAACAGTAAAAATAAATTCAACTAATAATAAAATAAATAACTCCGTAACCCAATAATTATACAATTCAATAACTCAACAAATCTATAACTGAACATATATGGCATTTTTAAATTTTTTAACCCAAGAAATTGCAATCGACTTAGGAACTGCAAACACAATTATTATCTGTAATGATAAAGTGGTGGTTGATGAACCGAGTATTGTTGCGGTTGACAGAAGTACTGGTAAAATTATTGCGGTTGGGAAACAGGCGCAGCAAATGCACGGCAAAACGCACGAGAATATTAAAACTATTCGTCCGTTAAAAGATGGTGTAATTGCGGATTTCCAAGCAGCCGAAGAAATGATTAAAGGGATGATCAAGATGATTAACCCAGGAAGAAAATTTTTCCAACCATCATTACGCATGGTAATTTGTATTCCATCTGGTATTACAGAGGTTGAAAAACGTGCTGTACGAGATAGTGCTGAACACGCAGGCGCTAAAGAAGTTTACATGATACACGAACCTATGGCGGCCGCGCTGGGCATGGGTATTGATGTAGAAGAACCTGTTGGAAATATGATTATTGATATTGGTGGTGGTACGAGCGAGATTGCCGTAATTGCCCTTGGTGGTATTGTGTGTGATAAATCGGTGCGTATTGCGGGTGATGATTTTACCGCCAATTTGGAAGAATACATGCGTCGTCAACACAACATTTTAATTGGCGAACGTACTGCAGAGCGCGTAAAAATTGAAGTAGGTGCAGCTATGACAGAAATTGAAAATCCTCCAGCAGATTTCCCTGTGCATGGTCGAGATTTAATGACTGGTATTCCTAAAGAAATTTATGTGAGTTATGTTGAGGTAGCACATGCGTTAGATAAATCTATTTCTAAAATTGAAGAAGCGATTTTAAATGCCTTAGAGATGACGCCACCTGAGTTGTCTGCCGATATTTATCGTACCGGTATTTATTTAGCAGGTGGTGGTTCGTTACTACGTGGCTTAGATAAACGTATCTCTATGAAAACTAAATTGCCAGTGCACATTGCAGAAGATCCATTGCGTGCAGTTGCGCGTGGAACAGGTATTGCTTTGAAAAACATTCATCGTTTTCCTTTCTTGATTAAATAAATTGGAGTCATTCTGCATTTTTAATTCTAAATTTTTAATTATATAAAAAGTGCGTACACTAATAAGTTTTCTCATAAGAAATTATTACTATTTGCTTTTTATTTTTTTGCAGATAATGTGCATTTTATTAATTTCTAAAAATAAAAATTTTCAAAGTGCACATATTATAAACTCTTCCAATGCCTTATCAGCAGAGACTTTTCAGGCTGTATCAAACACCAAAGAATATCTTTCCTTAAAAGAAGAAAACTTAAAATTGGCTCGTGAAAATGTTGGTTTATTAAATATTATTCGATCTCGTTCGTATGAGTTAATTCAAATTGCATCACTTACAAGAAATGATACACTCTATAAACAAAAATATATTTACACGGCTGCTAAAGTAATAAGCAACAGCAGTAACTTGCGCAGCAACTACCTAACGCTTAATATAGGCTCCGAGCAAGGCATTACACATGATATGGCTATCATTAATAGCGAAGGAATTGTAGGTGTGATAAAAGATGTGTCTAAAAATTTCTCTTCGGCATTATCTATTTTACACAAAGACGTAAAAGTAAATTGTATGTTAAGAAAAGATGGTACGTATGGTCCGCTTAGTTGGGAAAAAGATGATGACTATACAACGGCAACCATTACAGATATTCCTATTCACGCAAAAATAAAAGCAGGAGATACCGTTGTTACAAGTGCCTTATCTTCTATATTTCCCGAAGGAATACATGTTGGAACAGTAAAAAGTTTTGAGCGGAAAAGTGGTGATGCTTTCTTTACGGTTAAGGTAAACCTGAGTATAAATTTTAAAAAGCTAAATCACGTTTATGTAATTAGAAATGTTTTTAAAGCAGAACAAGATTCGTTAGAGTTTAAATCACAAAAGCACGACAAAGATGATAAGTGATGTTTTAAAAAATATAGGTCGTTTTATAGTGCTTGTTTTATTACAAGTTCTTATTGTAAAAAATATAAACTTGGGTAGGTATTTTATTTTCTTCCCGTATGTACTGTTTATTTTATTGCTTCCTTTTAATACACCAAAACCATTAACGCTTATTTTAGCTTTTATACTTGGTTTGTGTATTGATATGTTTTATGATACGCAAGGTATGCACGCTGCAGCCTGTATTACCATGGCTTTTGTACG
This sequence comes from Bacteroidia bacterium, assembly GCA_039935895.1. Classification (GTDB taxonomy): domain Bacteria; phylum Bacteroidota; class Bacteroidia; order B-17B0; family Aurantibacillaceae; genus PALSA-968. Next base: position 3,065 of record JBDTJJ010000444.1, read on the forward strand.
AAGTTTTGTATTAGAACTTTTCGCGCCACGTGAAGGTTATGACGAGCAACTAAAACCAACTATTGCTTATATGGGAGTTGGTTGGTTTTCATCGTACGCTTTGATTTTAATTTTGGTGCATCACCTTGTTTTGTTTTATATAGAAGCCTTTACCTTTACGGAGTTTTTTAGAACCATGTTGCGTGTTTTAGGCAGCACAGTCGCCACGTTTGGCTTTATTTATTTGATGCAATTTTTGTTTTATCGACCAAATAAAAACCGCATTTCGTGAGTAAAAATCCATACTTAGAAAATCGTAAATTTATTATTGGCGGTATTTTTTCGCTGATAGCATTAATCTATATTGCTCGTTTATTTTATTTGCAAGTTATTGACGATAAACTAAAACTAGATGCGCGTAATAACGCTTTTCGTTATTTAACGGAATATCCTGTTCGTGGTTATATTTATGATAGAAAAGGAAAGTTGCTTGTCTTTAATGATCCTGCTTATGATTTGATGGTCGTGCCACACAACATTACCTACTGTGATACACAAGCACTTTGTACTATTTTAGGAATTGACACAGCTGGTTTTAATCACCGTATGAAACGTGCAAAATATACGCCGCGAAAAGAATCTTATTTCGAAAAACAAATCTCTTCCGAAACGTATGCCAAGCTGCAAGAAAAAATGTATCGTTTTTCTGGTTTCTTTATTCAGAAAAGAACGATAAGGCGTTATCCTAAAAAAATTGCGGCACATTTATTAGGTTACATTGGAGAGGTAAGTAAAGCTCAGGCAGAAAAAGATCCTTATTATAACGAAGGAGATTACATTGGAATTAGCGGCATCGAAAAATCGTACGAAAAAGATTTGCGAGGTATTAAAGGCACACGTATTGTAATGGTTGATGTGCATAATAAAGAAAAAGGTCGTTATGCAGATGGTGCTTACGATACATTAGCTATTTCTGGTAAAGGCCTGTATTGTACGATAGATGCGGAGTTGCAAGCTTATGGCGAATATTTAATGCAAGGCAAAAAAGGGGCTATTGCCGCCATAGATCCAAATACTGGGGAAATTTTAGCCTTAGTTACCAGCCCTACTTATGACCCAAACTTACTCGTCGGCCGAGAGCGTTCAAAAAATTACGCACTATTATTAAGTGATACCGCTGGTATTCCTTTGTTTAATCGCGCACTTCAAGCTTCCTATCCTCCGGGTTCTACCTTTAAGCTAATAGATGCATTAGTTGGTTTGAAAGAAGGTGTGCTTCAACCATCAACCGTATATCCCTGTCACATGGGCTATCCACCTATGGGTAACAAACCCAAGTGTCATCCTCATGCTGCAGGAGATTTAGCTAAAGCAATACAGGCTTCGTGTAACTCGTATTTCTCTTACGTTTTTAAAAGTATTGTTGAAGAGCGCAAGTATAAAAATTTTACAGATGGGTATAATAACTGGCGTGATAACGTAATGAGTTTTGGTGTGGGAAAACATTTGGGTTCTGATTTACCCTATGAGTTGGGCGGTAACGTGCCGACTGTAAAATATTATGATAAAGTTTTTGGCAAGCATCATTGGTTTGCAAACACGGTTATTTCTTTGGGTATCG
>JBDTJJ010000445.1:0-4475 GCA_039935895.1 Bacteroidia bacterium
CGCTTCCATCTCCCGAAATAAAAATTACAGTTGAGCCAGCCGATCCAAATTCTTCGGGCAGTGCGCAAGTTTATAACCCAAAACATGAAATTCAAACCGAAGAAAATGATATCCGTTACATTAAAACAGGCGATTTAAAATTGCAAGCTGTTGATGAAGAATTCTTTTCATCGTGGAAACATTTTGGCTTGTTAGGTTTAATTACCATTCTATTTATTGGCTTTATGATTGGGAGAAACAATTACTTAAAATCGCAAAGCGATGTAGTTGGCGTAAAACAAAAACGTGCTATAAAAATTGCGCGTAAACAATTAGCGCTTGCCGAAAAGTTTAAGAACGAAAATAAACAAGATGCTTTTTATAACGAGGTGCTTACGGCCTTAAACAGTTATGTAAGTTTTAAATTAAATATCCCAATAGCCGATTTATCTAAAGATAACATTACTGAAAACTTGATAAAAAGAAACGTAAACCCAGATACCATCAACAAATTAATAAGCACGTTAAACGATTGCGAATACGCCCGTTATGCGCCTGCTGCTGCCGAAAAAGATTTAAGTTTAGTTTACAATAATACCATTGAATTGATTACTAAAATAGAAAACGAACTTGGAAAAATTCAAAGTTCGAAGTTTAAAGTTCAAAGTGTTGCACTGTTTATACTTCTATTTGTGAGTACGCAAATCTTCAGCATTAATATTCAAGATAGCGCTGCCACTGCATACAATCATAAAGAATATAAAAAAGCCATTAATTATTACGAAATCATTTTAAAAGATAATTTTACCTCAGCTGCACTTCGTTATAATTTAGGCAATGCGTATTTTAAAGATAATCAGTTAGGCAAAGCCATTTATAATTTTGAACTGGCTAAAAAATTAAATCCTACAGATGATGATATTAAAAATAACCTGCGCATAGCAAACACCAAAGTGGTTGACAAAATAGAATCGAAAGAAAACTTTTTTGCAAATACTATTAAAACAGGTTTATATTCTTTATTCAGTACAACAGGTTGGGCTTACGCAACCATCATTTGTTTGTTGGTGGCAGCACTTTTATTTATTCTGTTTTCAATAACAGATAATGCCATGTTAAAACGCTTAGGCTTTTGGGCAGGCAGTTTATTTGTTATCGGCTTTTTACTTTCGCTTATAATTGGTTATGCAGCGCTGCGCGAGTTAAATAAAAACACACAAGCCATTATAATCTCGCAAGAAACTAGTTTTTTAGCCGAACCAAACGCAACAGCTAAAGCTAAATTTAACCTTCACGAAGGCACTAAAGTAAATGTGTTAAGTATTAATGCAGATTACACTGCCATACAATTAGCCAACGGCAACGAAGGTTTTATTGCCACTAAAGATTTAGGCTTGTTTTAGCGTAAGAGTTTACTATTAGAGTAAAAAAAATTCATTAGTATTAATTGAAATTAAAAAACTGCGTAATTTTTCTAAGAGGTTTTAGCGTAAGTGTAAAAAAATATGGTTTCAAGTCGTTCAATTTCCAGGCAAGTCGATCTTCGTTATTGGCTTTTACACGGTTGTTTATAGATGCATTGCTTTGTCCGCCAACACGCATTTTTACAATAAACTTGGGCAAATACGCAACCTTAATTTTGTTCTTAAATAAAAGTCGAAGCATTATTTCATAATCGGCAGCCGAACGTAAAGTAGTATTAAATAAACCATATTTAGTATAACAATCTTTCTTCACAAAAAAAGTTGGGTGCGGCGGCATCCATCCCCACAAAAACCCGGAGGTCTTATAATTTCCCGATTTCCAAGTACGAATAATTTTATCGGTGTTGTTTTTGTCAACATAATATAAATCGGCATAAACCGCATCTGCTTTATTTACAGTAAATGTTTCTGCGGTATTTGTAAGCACGTCGTTTCCTATGTAAAAATCATCGGCATGTATAATTCCAATAATATCTCCAGTAGCTAAATTAATTCCTTTGTTAATGGCGTGATACAAACCATCATCTTCTTCAGAAATAAACTGAGAAATTTTGTCTTTATATTTTTCAATGATAGAAAAAGTATTATCAGAAGATTTACCATCAACAATAATATATTCAACATTAGGATAGGTTTGGTTTATAACAGATTGAATAGTATTCTCAAGCGTTTGTGCGCTGTTGTAAGTAACTGTTATGATGGAAATTTTTACCACAAATGTTTTTAGCCACAGATTACACTAATTTCACAGATAAAAGTGTGCTATTTTTTTTATAAAAGTATTAAAAATAAAAATCTGTGCTAATCTGCGAAATCTGTGGCGTTTAATTCTTAATAGCCGTTAAGAAATTAGCTAAGAAAGTCTTTAATTCTGTACGAACAACAATCTTATCTAAAAAGCCATGCTCTAACACAAACTCAGCTGTTTGAAAGCCTTTTGGTAAATCTTTACCAATGGTTTCTTTTACAATACGCGGACCAGCAAAACCAATTAGCGATTGAGGTTCTGCAATATTTACATCACCCAACATGGCAAAAGAAGCTGTTACACCGCCTGTTGTTGGATCAGTTAATAATGAGATATAGGCTAGTTTTTCTTTTGCCATTAAGCTAAGTTTAGCCGATGTTTTAGCCATTTGCATTAAAGAAAATGCGGCTTCCATCATACGCGCTCCACCCGATTTTGAAATGATAAGCAAAGGTGTTTTTGTTTTTAAACAGAAATCAATTGAACGAGAAATTTTTTCCCCTACAACAGAACCCATAGAACCACCAATGAAATTAAAATCCATACAGCAAACCACTAAATCGTTATCATGCACTTTACCAAAGGCTGCGCGCATAGCATCATCTAGTCCTGTTTTTTTACGACTTTCTACAATTCTATCTTTATACGGTTTTGTATCGGTAAAGTTTAGTGGATCGCCACCAATTAAACCTTCTTGTAATTCAGTATAGGCGCCATCATCAAAAATAATTCCAAAGTATTGTTCAGAACCAATACGCTCATGATGACCACAGTTTACACACACATGGCTATTGGCCTCATGTTCTTGCATGGTAGCTATTTTTTTGCACTTAGTACATTTATACCAAAGTCCTTCAGGAGTTTCCTTCTTTTCTTTGGTGTTTGTAGTAATACCTTCTTTTAGTCGTTTAAACCAACTCATCTTATTAATATTTTTTATTTAGTTATTTGTTGAATGATAGATTGAAATATCCAAGTCTAAATTCAACAAGTCAATAAATGTTTAAGCAATTGTAATTGATTTATCCAAATAAACATCTTGAATAGTGTTTAGTAATTCAACACCTTCTTTCATTGGTTTTTGAAACGCTTTACGACCAGATATTAAACCTTGTCCGCCACCACGTTTATTTACAACCGCTGTAGTAACTGCTTCTGCTAAATCAGTAGCACCTTTACTTTCTCCACCGCTATTAATTAAACCAATTCTACCCATGTAGCAATTAGCCACTTGGTAACGACAAAGATCTATCGGATGATCAGTTGTTAATTCGCTATAAACTTTTGGATGTGTTTTGCCATAATTAAGTGCAAGGTAACCGCCATTTTTATCAGACATTTTTTGTTTGATGATATCCGCTTGAATAGTAACGCCTATGTGATTTGCTTGAGAAGATAAATCGGCTGCAGTGCTATAATCAACACCATCTTTTTTGAAACCGTTATTACGCGTATAACACCAAAGGATAGTTGCCATACCTAATTCGTGTGCACGTTCAAACGCTTGAGCTACTTCAATAATTTGGCGACCAGATTCTGGAGAACCGAAATAAATAGTTGCACCAACGGCTACAGCACCCATATTCCAAGCATCTTCTACGCTACCAAACATAATTTGGTCAAACTTATTTGGGTAACTTAAAAATTCGTTATGATTAATTTTTACAATAAAAGGGATTTTGTGCGCGTATTTACGAGCCACACTTCCTAACACACCATACGTTGAGGCAACAGCATTACAACCACCTTCAATAGCCAATTTCACAATATTTTCTCCATCAAAATAAATTGGGTTTGGGGCAAAAGATGCACCAGCACTATGTTCAATACCTTGGTCAACCGGCAAAATGCTCATGTAACCTGTGTTAGCTAAACGACCAGTTCCATACAACTGTTGCAAACTACGCATTACTTGAGGGTTGCGGTTGCTTGGTGCAAAAGCACGATCAACAAAATCGGCACCAGGTAAGTGAATATGCTCTTTAGCAATAGTTTTACACGTGTGGTTTAAAAGGCTATCTGCCTGTGCGCCTAAAAGCTCGCTTATTTTTGATTGAGTAGTGGTTGCCATATTTTATTGGTTTTTAAGGCTGCGAATGTACGAAAATTTAAAAAAACAAGGTTACTCTTTTCAATTGTTAATTTTAATAGATAGCTGCTACCAAATATTGTATCTTTGTACGCTTAAATTATGACTTTTAAACGACATTTAATTACCGCCGCACTACCCTACGCCAATGGGCCTGTGCATATTGGTCACCTTG